>JAQXIM010000068.1 GCA_029007785.1 Clostridiales bacterium
ACCGGTGTGGAGCTTCGTCAAGGAGAAGATATTCTGTTTCGTGGGGGCGTTTTGGAAACCGGGGATTCATTTTGGTTATACAATGAGGATGGAACCTTAGATAACTTTGGATTTTCCTATGTAACCAGCGACGGAATCGAATGGGACGAAAACGGGAATGAAATTGATCCCCTAGAGCCATCTGCCTCTACCATACTGGAGTTGATGAATGATCCCAAACTGACACATAAGGGCGAATGGTTTGCATGGTTTGGAGCTTTGTTCATTTGCGTTCTCAATGCAATTTATATTTTGTTTGCAGATGAGCTGTTCCGTTGGAATCTGGCATTTCGGATTCGCAATGTCGACCATGCAGAGCCGTCTGATTGGGAAATTGCAGGAAGATATATCGGCTGGATTTTTCTGTCGATTATGGCATTGGTACTCTTTATCATTGGACTACAGTAGCAAAACTTCCAGTTTATCGAGCAGATACAAGGGCGCACTTCTATACAGAGGCTGCCTGTATGTGCAGTTTGCGTCGTCTCACTCCGTACAAGGGGCTGTGCCCGCTGCGATACCTAAGGCAACATCGTGCAATTGCGTCTGCGGTCTTCGAACGGATGGATACATACAATAATCCCCATGATGAAACCCTACGACTAATAAGTTATGACAATCCATGACATCTGCCGATATTCTGGGTTGTTAATAATAGAAAATACTCAGTAAAAAGGAGTCACTTATGAAAATAAAACTTCTTGTAAAACTTGGAGAACTGATATTAGGAGAAGTCTATCCTGACGAAGAGCCACGGGCAGATATGTATCTGCCGATTTGGCTGCTTGCATTTGCTTTGCTACTGCTTGCGGGTGGCGCTGCAGTTGCTGTCCTGGCTATTGTATTCCTTTCCGTTCCGGCGGCAATTGTTGCATTGGCAAGTCTTATTCTTGGAACAACGGCGCTGCTTTGCTGGAAGAACCAGAAGGTTCTTATGTTGTCGGATGATTCTTTCGAATACACGACATTTCTCGGAAATAAAAAAGTGTATCGCTTTTCTGAAATTGTCGATTTGAAAGTCGGCATTGATTCAATGACACTATTGATGGAAAATGGGAAAGTTCACATTGAGTCTTCTGCAATTATAACGGAGAGGCTTGTTGATCGAATCAATAAAGAATTGTCTGAAAAAGAGTAAATCCGGTACTGTCTTCCGGCTAAATCATAATGAATTTCGCTATCCGGTCTTAGTGGAACGGATTGTAACCGCTTTTCATGGGCTGTTTGTGAAAATGAAGCTTATGGAGCTTGAGCAGAATTTATCAAAAGTATTTGTGAGATATCCCCACCGTGAAATGCTGTACTTATGATGGTGGATAATCATATACCTGCAGGTGCAAGACTGTACTGAGAGATGCGGTTTTCTTCCGCCAATGAAAAGCGGAATACAAATATGTAACAGGAAAAAGAGACTTTGTCAGATCCGGGCAGGGTCTCTTTTTAACATCGGAAGTCAAAGTCCGGCAGACAACGAAAGACAGGATTCCTGAAAGGGGAAGTAAACGGATTCTTGCTTTTAGAGAAAGAATATATTATGATTAAAAATATAAAAAATTTGATTTATTGTCCATACAGGATAAAGGGAGCAGACCTCAGCGGAGCAGACATTCGTGTAGCAGACTTCAGCAACGCAGACATTCGTGTAGCAGACTTCAGCAACGCAGACATTCGTGTAGCAGACTTCAGCAACGCAAACATTTATGGAGTAAATTTTTCCGGAGCAAAATTCAGAAAAGAAGACCTTGAAAAAATAGCCGACAGAGGTGCAGATCTTCGTAACATTTGTCTGGAAGAGCTGACCGACCCATTATAGTTTCAGCTAAAGACAAAGAGAAAAATGTACATCCATAGGCCATGATAGCAGAGTGACATGGATCAGGGAATTTCTCGTACCGGGACAAAGGAAAGAAGAAGGAAATCCATTTCCCTGATATCCGACAGAACGAAATAAAACAAGAACGAAATAAAATAAACCAGGCGCTGCGAAATCGATGAGAAAACATGGACGGGCAGCGCCTGATTATTTTGCTCTGTCGGGGGACAGATATATCTTTATGATTTAAAACTAATATCATAATCATAAAAGAAAAAATAGAATCGGAAATAGAATCAGGAAAAGAATTGGAAAAAGAAGTGAGAAATTTCATTGCAATCTATGACGAAAGTGGTATGATAATAGAAGGTTTCAGGGGTTTCCCGTATGAGAACAGCAGCAGGCCAGATGATACGGTCTGCTATTTATATTGTGAGTTTCCCGACAAATAAGCCCCGCGTCAATTGCGACGAAAAGTATAAGAGATATAGCATAATCAAATGGTATGATCTGCCATTGAGACCTTTATGCTGTGCCTCTTTTTAATTTTGCTGAAAACAGGGAATTCCATGGCATTTTCATTTACCAAAGATTGCTGTTGACTTTGTTATTATAGCAGGGTTTATAATTTCTCAGAGTATGCCTTCAGATTTCATGAAAAAGACATATTGGGATAAATGGTCCATGGTTCGGCTGAACGCCGGGGAAAATATTGGGGGGCATTGAGGGATGTGTTGCAGTATTGAAAGGACTTTTCAGAGAAAGATGTTGGAAGAGAAACGAGAATTGTTGGTGGGAATTGATATTGGTTCTACAACAACAAAAGTTGTTGTAATGGAATCAGAGAAGGAAGAAATATTATATTCTGATTACAAACGCCATAATGCAAAGCAGCTTTTCAGTGTTCGAAATGTTTTTGAAAAACTGTCCGAGTGTTTTCCTGATGCGAAATTTCGTATCTGTCTTACGGGATCCGGAGCCAAACTGCTGGCTGAAAGAATGGAGCTGCCTTTTTCCCAGGAAGTAGTATCCAATTCCATTGCCATATGCAAATTATATCAAAGGGCAGGAACGGCTGTGGAGCTGGGAGGTCAGGACGCCAAGATTATATTTTTCAAACAAGGGAAAGAGGAGGAACAGCTTCAGGTTTCGGATATGCGGATGAACGGAAGCTGTGCCGGCGGAACGGGAGCCTTTATTGATGAAATTGCCTCCGTTTTGCGGGTTCCTGTGGAACAATTTGATGAATTGGCAGCAAAAGGAAGCTGTATCTATGATATTTCCGGACGCTGCGGCGTATATGCAAAAACAGATATTCAGCCTCTTTTGAATCAGGGAGCGGCGAAAGAGGATATTGCCCTGTCTGCTTTTCATGCCATTGCCAAACAGACCATCGGCGGACTTGCCCAAGGACTGGATATAAAAAAGCCGGTTGTTTTTGAGGGAGGACCTTTGACCTTCAATCAAACTCTGATCCGGGTTTTTCAGGAAAGACTGGAATTGGAGGATAATGAAGTCATTCTTCCCGAGCATCCGGAGCTGATGATCGCTTTCGGAGCCGCCCTCTCTCTGAAGGGAATTTATAAGGATCATCGAATCACCTATACGGCAGGAGAGCTTCTGCAGAAAATCGATACCCACTGTGAGAATGGTCTCATTCCGGAAGACACCGGAGAAAAGGGAGAGAGATTCTTTGAATCCCAGGAAGAAAAAGAGGCATTTTTCCAACGTCATCCGGCACCGGTGTACCGGCCTGGAGAGCTGACTCCGGGAGAAACCATCAACGCCTATTTGGGTATTGACTCGGGAAGTACGACGACAAAATTTGTGCTGCTGGATGAAGATGAGAATCTCCTGGATTCTTTCTATGCTTCCAATGAGGGAAATCCTTTGATGGTAGCGAAAAATGCACTTTTAAATGTGCGGAATCGTTATGAGAAGGCAGGGGCCAGGCTGAATATTATTGCAGCAGGAACCACCGGATACGGAGAGCTGCTGTTTGCCAATGCTTTTGACACGGAATGCCACATTGTAGAGACGGTGGCTCATACCAGGGCTGTTGCCAAATACGTGGAAGATGCCAGTTTTGTCCTGGATATCGGCGGGCAGGATATGAAGGCAATCTGGACGGATCATGGCATTATTACCAATATAGTCGTTAATGAAGCCTGTTCTTCCGGGTGCGGCTCCTTTCTGGAAAACTTTGCCGCATCCTTGCATATCAAAGTAAATGAGATTGCAGAGGCCGCTTTTGCCTCGGAGAATCCGGCTATACTGGGAAGCAGATGTACCGTATTTATGAACAGCAGCGTGATTACAGAGCAGCGAAACGGAAAAACACCCAATGATATTATGGCAGGTCTGTGCCGTTCCATTATCAATAATGTGTTTACAAAAGTAATTCGTATTTCCAATCTGGACAGTCTGGGCAGCAAAATCGTAGTCCAGGGAGGAACCTTCCGAAATGATGCGGTTCTTCGGGCCATGGAGCAGTATACGGGAAAAGAAGTCGTTCGGGCCCCTTATCCGGAAATGATGGGGGCAATCGGAGCAGCTTTGATTACCAAAGAGAGGTTTCATAAAGGAAAGGATCGTCAGACCTTTATCGGATTGGATCATCTGGAAAACTTCACTTACCAGCAGGATGCCAATGCACCTTGTCCGTTCTGCACGAATCACTGCAAACGTACCATTATAACCTTCTCCAACGGAAAAACCTGGATTACCAACAACCGTTGTGAAAGGGGAGAAGTACTGGGCGATCCGAAAGATGAAAAGGTAAGGGAAGAACTGCGGGAAAAGAAACGGAAAGCCGACGAAGTACCGAATCTGTATCATCTTCGTGAAAAACTGCTGTTTCAAACATATCCGTATACCCAACTGGAGGAAGATAAGAAGATAAAAATCGGACTGCCGAGAGTTCTTTCCTATTGGGAAACCATGCCCTTCTGGACAACCTTCTGGAGAAGTATGGGATTTCAGGTGATTCTTTCTGATTCCAGTACCCGGGCCTTATATGAAAGCGGATTATCGGCTGTTACATCGGATACGGTATGTTTCCCTGCCAAGCTGGTACATGGTCATATCCGCAATCTGGTGGAAAAAGGTGTGGATCGGATCTTTATGCCCTCTATTACAACCATGCCATCCGAAAATACGGAAAAGACAAGTCAGTCCATGTGCGCGGTGGTAAAGGGATATCCCATTGTCATGAGAAATTCCGACAATCCGGAATCACGTTTCCATATTCCCTATGATGCCCCTCTGTTTCACTGGTATGAGACGGAAGACAGAGAACGGCAGCTGACAAAATATATGGAAGATCATTTTCAGATATCGGCAAAAACGACGCGGGAAGCAATCCGAATGGCAGATGAGGCCCAGAATCTGTTCCATGAAAAAATGCAGGAAGCCGGTCGGTCTGTCCTGGATGAAGTACAGAAGAATGGAACTTATGCAGTTGTTCTGGCGTCCCGACCCTACCAGAATGATGCTTTAGTCAACCATGAATTGCCGGATATGTTTACCCGTCTGGGAATTCCGGTACTGACAGCGGATTCCGTTCCCGGCATCGAGAGCGTAAACCTGAAAAACAGCCGTCTGGATATCGTCAATAATTACCATGCCCGGATGCTGTCTTCCGCAGTGATTGCTGCCGGAAATGAAAACCTGGAATATGTACAGCTGGTAAGCTTCGGCTGCGGTCATGATGCCTATCTTTCCGATGAAATTACCCGTATGATGAAAGAAATTTCCGGAAAGATCCCTCTGGTTTTAAAAGTCGATGAAAGTGATATTCAGGGACCGCTGCGAATCCGTGTTCGCTCCTTTGTGGAAACCGTTTCCATGAAAAGAGCCTGCAAACAGAAGACGGAAGTACGGGAACTGACGGATCCCAATCCGGTTAAAAATACGAAGAAGGACAGGAAAGAAAAGGTGGTTCTTGTTCCGAATACTTCCCATGCATTCTGCCGGGTCATGTCAGCTGTACTGGCAGCTCAGGGCGTGAAAGCCGAACCTCTGGATGTGGGACGGGAGGAAGCCATTCGATTGGGAAAACAATATGTACATAATGATATTTGTTTTCCGGCTCAGATTGTAATCGGAGAGGCTCTGGCTGCCTTGAGAAGCGGGAAATATGATGACAAAGAAGTGGCAATTGGCATGGGAAAATATGTAGGAGACTGCCGTTTGACCCATTACAGTGCTCTGCTTCGAAAAGCCCTGGATGATGCCGGATATCCTCAGGTTTCTATTTTAACAAATGATGATGTGGATTATCATAATCTCCATCCGGGCTTTCATATGAATCTGTTATCTGCTATGCGGATTGCTTTTGCCTTGCCCATGATTGATGCCTTGGAGGAACTGCTTCGGAAGATCAGACCCTACGAATTGGTTCCGGGAAGTGCCGATGCTGCCTTTGAAAAGGCCATGGATCAAGTCATTTACGGACTACAGAATCATGGAATCAATGGGGCGAAAAAAGGATTCCAAAAGGCCATCGAAATCATGAAAAATATTTCCTACGATCGTACCAGGAGAAAACCACGTGTATTGATTGTCGGTGAATATCTGCTCAATTTTCATCCGGGAGCCAACCATGATATTGAAGCATATCTGGAAAAAAACGGATTTGAGATCATTGAAGCACGGATGACAGATGTCATACGAAAGACTTATTTTTATCAGGATGCACAGATTCAGGAATACCATCTGAAAAAGTCTCCGGATAAAAAAATCTGGTATTGGACAGCCGATCATATTTTCAATCTCGCCCATGAAATGACGGATAAAATCGCAGCAGCCCATCCCCTGTATGAAAGAGCCTGCCGTATGCAGGATATGGTAAAGGACAGTGATTCCATCATTCATCATACCTTTGATGCAGGTGAGGGAGTCCTGATCCCGGGAGAAATCCTCCATCATGCCAAACATGGATGCCGGGCTTTTGTCATTCTGCAGCCCTTCGGATGTCTGCCTAATCATGTGGTAGGACGGGGAATCAGTAAAAAACTGAAAGAAATGTATCCCGATGTGCAGATTCTTCCTCTGGATTACGATCCGGATGTAAGTTTTGCCAATATTGAAAATCGTTTGCAGATGCTGATTATGAATGTGAAGAACCAATAAAAAGAAAGCTTTTAATCAGAAATGAAAGGATTTTGTAAAAGAAATCACTGGCAAAGTATGGGAAAAATAAAATTCAGAAAGAATGGATTTCCTGTCATTTTCGCAGATGCAGCATAGGGAAAGGAGGAAGACAGGTTATGAAACATATCGAAAGAGAATACTGGTTACTGCTTCCCGTTGTGGGAATCTTATGTATGATTATACCGGATATGATAGCAAAATGGCTTCCAACCATACTGGGCAGCATTATGGTTTTGACAAGTATTACGGATACCGTATTTGCCATTAAAGAAAAAAGCTATTTGGTTACCAATGGCAAAAAAGCTTCCGCATTAATTCTGTTTGTTATGGGAATCTGTTTTATTTTGGGACAGGAAAGCACCATCCCTTTAATGGGGATTACCTGGGGATTGATGGGATTACAGGAAGTAAATGAAGAAATAGAAAATATTTTCATCAGAAGAAGCAAAAAAGAAAAATGTCTTTTGATGTCGATCTTTGCCTGTCTCAAAATTATTCTATCCTTAGCGCTTCTTTTTGATCCGACAGGAAAGTTTAATTTCCATATCTTTTTGTTGGGGTTGGAGATACTTGTTGTAACGGTAAGGGAAAAAGATGTGAATGAATATGTGAAGACATGTAAGAGGAAATTCAGAAAATAAGGGGAGATCCATGGATTGTCGGGAGATACGGATCGCTCCAGAAGTGTTCAGCATTAGAAGAACCCGCCTCCGGATTGGAAGCGGGCTCTTTTTGCTGACAGGTCAATCTGTCTATGATTATGTCAGAACTGTCTTATCTCATGGCATCCAGCGGAATGGCTACCAGATACTGATCCAGTACAGTTCCGTCGGAAGAATAAGGGACATCTACATAGCAGTATTTCCGGCCGCCGCTTACCCAGCCGCAGTAATCTCCGGAACCGGTATTGGTATTGTAGTTGCCCTGAGTGGTTTCATAAGGATAGGTACTGATCTCGGGAGCAGCAAGAACGGTCTTATGGAATCGGCCGTCTTTGCCAAGGAGAGCAGCAAAGGTGTAGTAGTTGGCCCAGGTCTTCTGACC
This sequence comes from Clostridiales bacterium, assembly GCA_029007785.1. Lineage (GTDB taxonomy): Bacteria > Bacillota > Clostridia > Lachnospirales > Lachnospiraceae > UBA3305. Next base: position 8,051 of record JAQXIM010000068.1, read on the forward strand.
CCGGTATGCTACAACAATTTCACCGGCTGCAGTATAGCCAACGCAGACTTCTCTTGCTTCCACATAATCATCATAACCGGCACAGGCAGGAGTTTCCGCACTCTTCCATGTTTTGCCGCCGTTCTTTGTATATACCACTTTGGCACGCAGATGATCGTTGGAATACTGAACAAATGCCCAGTGACCATGTTTTACCGGGGAAGCAGCGCTGATAGGAGAACGAACCTGTCTTACGCTGGTAACACTGTTGATTTGAGAGCCGGCAATGGCAATGATGGGATCGCTCCAGGTCAGTCCGTTGTCGTCACTGGTTACCACGCCCATGGAACGTGCTTCGATATTGGGATCCGGACATTCGGTAACGATAAAAGGAACAATAATTTTATTTCCATCTACACAGGGAGTACCGGAACTGCAGGTCCAGCCTTTCGGATATTTGATGGAATGAACCAGATCATAAGTTTCTGCACCGTCCTTGGATACTACAACGTTGCCGCCGCATATGCTGACAAACATATCAGTAGTTGCGGAAGCCACACCAAAGTTGCCGTCCCAGGGAGTATGCCAGGGATCGGTACCCGGAGAGCCAACGGGAATTCCTGTGGTAGAAGGTCTTGTTGCACTGACAGCCAGAGCCACGGCATCATCGGCGAAGTTGCTCAGACGCATACCGTAAGTTGCCCGGTTGAAAGTCTTTCCGTTATCATGGGATACAAATACCAGAGCACGGCCCTGTCTGGGATGTTCGGGATCCGAACGATCCAGAGCAGTATAGCAAATAGCACCGGTGTACAGGGTTCCGTCCGCACCATAGGTAGCCCAGGGGCCGTTGCACCACCATAAGCTGTATTCTTCCTCTTCCGGAAGTCCGTCTTCCCGCTGGATTTCACGAACACGAGGCATCATATCAATATCGGTAAAGGTTTTTCCGCCATCTTCCGATACGGACAGGTGGTAATCGCCAACCCAGTCACCAATACCGGCCTTTGTATTGGTAGGCAAACCATATTTTCGCCAGCCAACAGCAATCTGTTTGGGATTATTGGCATTCACGGAAAAAGTAGAAAAGCAGGATGCCACATTGCTCTCATTATGACTCAGGTTAACCATCCAGGCACCCTTCGGGAAGGAAGCCTTGCCTGTCCAGAATCCGTTCTGCCAGATATCTTTTACAGAAACAGGATCCTTGGCTGCAGCCTGAACATCAGTAGGAAGTACGGAAGCCAGACTTACTGCTGCTGCGGCAGCAGCAGCTCCCTTCATAAAGGAACGACGAGTCATACCATTCTGATTCACTTTTTTGTTTTCTTCCATATTTTCTTCTCCTTTCATATCCGCCGTCTGTTTCCGGAAGAGCCGGAAGTTTTCCCCGTTTTTTTCGGCGGAATATTCTGCTCTTTAGAATTCGAATGGAATTCCTGTCCATTCAATTCATATCCATTTACAATAACATTATATTTAGTTGGTTCTTTAAAATATACCGGTGGTTTTTGTCATTCTTATACATAATTGAACATTTCGGATAAAAACAGCTTATCAATTCTTGCCTTCACAATTGTTGTACGATTTTCCAAAAAAGAAAAGCAAAAATAATTCATAATTTTATTTCAAACTGGCACTGATTCTGTTTATTTCGGGCTTTCAATGACGGAATTGCTGACATGCATATAATGATTGCCGGCTTTCATGATGGAAGTGCAGGTATGAATATAATGATTGCTGGCCTGCCATGATGAATTTGCAGGTATGAATGAATCTATTGATTGTGAATCTTCCATGATGGGATTTGCTGGCATAAATGAATAAAACCGACCTGGGTTTTTTGTTTCCAGGTCGGTTTTTTGACAGGGATATTTGCCTGTTTTAAGGCAGGCTTGTCGTTCTTTGGGATTTCAATTAAAGTCCCAGGGCTTCTTCGAATTCAATCTGGAGAGAGCCGATACCGCCGTCGATATCGATTCGGGTCTCACCGGCGCCGTAAACACTGTCATCTTCCATGGATTTTCCATCCAGAGTGGCGCTGCCAAGTCCCTTGTCCAGTTCAATCTGATAATCCTCTTTGCTTCCCATCAGGGTAATTTCAGCGCTGCCTACGCCATAATCCACACTGCATCGGCCGGTAAGCTTACTTGTCATTTCCAGTTTGCCGACGCCGATATCCATGGAAAGATCATGGATTTCTCCGTCCAGGATGGTCAGCTTTCCGGTGCCGCTGTCTACTTTTGCCCGGGTCTGAACCTTCAGGCAGTCAATTTTCGTTGCTCCCGCACCCAATTCAAGATACAAAGTATTGGCAGAAAGGCTATCCACGCTTACCTTGCCGGCTCCGGCGGTGATAGAGGCATCTTCAAAAACAAATTCTTCCGGTATGGTCAGAATCACCTTGATTTCATTGGAAGAAGAATTAAACAAAAACTTTTCTTCCGTAATCTTCAGTACACCCTGTTCTTCGTCCACATTTAAGTAATTGTGATTACTTTGGACAGAAAACTGGTCTCCGGCGACAATTTCCAGGGCTGCTGCGCTGACATCAATTTTTAAGCTTTCGATATCGCTGGTGATGGGATAGTTCTGCATTTCTCCCACCGCTTCTTCCGTCGGGTGAAAGAAGTAGAAGACCATACCAAGGCCGCTGCAGATGCCGCCGATAATGGATATAATCAAAAATGCGGCAAAAGCCATGGCACAATATTTTATGATTCTCTGTAATGTCGTCATTTAATATCTACACCTCCAAACATACACGTCGTCTTTACGTAGATGGTAGGAGCACCATCCATGTTGGGATTTCCTTTTTTGTTGGAAGTTCCGCCGAAGATGGAACTGGAGCTGACTTTGATATTCACATTATCCGGTACAAAGATATCAATTCCGCCGAAGATGGCAGAAGCCTGAATCACACAATCCTCCTGGATCACAGCGTTCCGCAGATCACATTTTACACCACCGAATACGGCATTGAGCTCAGCTCCCTGAAAAATCTGACCGGCAAAATTGATATTCTCACCGGAAAATACTGCTGTTCCGTAACGGATTTCTCCGTCACTGTTATGAAAATGTTTCATTGCTTCCGCACCGTCTTTATTGAAAAAGCTTTCAAAAATCATTTTTGCACCGAAAAGAAGGATGATTACCGGAAGAAGAAGTTTCCACAGGACTCCAAAATCCAGAATGTTCCAGCAGCAGAGAAGAAGAAAGACGCCGATACATAAACCAATCAGACTTCCTGTCTTATCTTTACCGGTTAAAACTCCCACGATGCTGGGAACGATGATAAAGAGTGTCCACCATCCGTCAAAGAATATATCAATGTGAGTGATGCCCAGAGCATTCAGGCAAAGTACCAGACCGACACAAACCAGAATAATTCCCCATAATGCTTGATTCAATCGTTTCATAATGTTTCCCTCCTGTATCTTTGTTATCTGTATTGTATATTTTATGCGGATTTTTCGATAGGTAGTTTTTTCAGCTGAATGTGTCAATTTTATATGCGGGAACTGATGAAAACAGATGGAAACAGATGAAAAATACATGGGAATAAATGGGAAAACAGATATCCATGGAAAGATAGCGGTAGATTTTGTGTGGGAAACGCAGATGAGGGAATCGTAGTCTTATGTTGAGAGCAGTGGCAAAAAAAATCAGCGGCAAAGTCTCCTCTGCCGCTGTCTTCTCTTTATGGTTCCGGATATATTGTATTCTCGTTGTTTTTGCAACTGCCTGATTATTCTGCTCCATTTCCATCTTTCTTTTTGGTGAAAGCGATTCCCACAACCTTGGGACCTGCATTTGCTGCAATGGCAGCACCAATCTGATAAGCTGAAACCGGTTCATAACCGATTTTCTCTGTCATCAAACGGCGTAACTCCTCCAGGTTGTCGGTATTGGCTCCGTAAATCAGTTCGTAGGGAGAGCCTGATTCCATATCATCCATACTCAGCTGAATTACTTTATCTGCCATTTTGCGTTCTCCGCGGCATTTTGCTGCGGTTGTAATGGCACGATCGGCAATTTTCATGATGGGCTTCATATTGAGAGCGGTACCTACAAAAGCTGCCGCTGTGGGAATGCGGCCGGATTTGGCAGCATATTTCAGGTCGTACATTCCGAAATAAATCTGTCGGCGGGGTAGGATTTCCGTCAAATACTCCAGAATTTCTTCCAGAGAAGCCCCCTCTTTGCACATCTGTGCAGCATGTACAACAGGTGCACCGTAAAGTGCATTGTATCCCATTCCGTCAAAACTATGTATATGAAGAACCTCCCGATATTCCGGATATTCCTCATAAAATAATTCAATGGCCTGAACGGAATTATCATAGGTAGAAGAACCTTTGGAGTTAATCAGTACCATAACCAGATCCGTCACACCTGCCTGAGCTTCCTTCAGATAAATTTCGGTAAACTGAAAAGGGGTAATCTGGGCAGTTTTGGGAATTTCATCGTTCTGAGCCATCAGGTCATAGAACTGTTCATTATTAAAGTCTACCCGGCTTGTATATGTCTGATCTCCCAGGGTTACGGGAAAAGGAATGACCTTAATGGAATATTGCTGTTCGTCTGCTGCCGAAATATCACTGGCAGAATCTGTCATAATCTGTATTTTTCTCATAATTAATTTTACCCTTCTTTCGCTGAATGAAAAATCGAAGGCGTATTTTCCAGAACTGCCAGTGATCTCAGCCGCGCGGCAGCGCGAGAGTTCCGCGAGCGGAACTCTTTATTCGAAAGCGGCGAATTAAGTCTGCAGGCATAAGGCGTCTGGGTTCTCGATTTTTCGTTTCATTCCAATAAAATAGATCTGTATCTGTAAGGTATACAAATACAGATCTATTTTATTGGGTTTACAGATTTCCGTCAAGACGTCTCGCGGAAGTCTTAAAATCATAAACCGACGAACGATATCCTGGATCATCCAAGGGGAATTCGAACGCTGACTCGAACGGCAGCATCTCCTTCTCCCATGGCAGCGGGAGAGTCTACCTTCATTGTTACATCATCGTTGAAGAACAAGCGAAGCCGATAGAGAACACTGGGCATTCCGATGTGTTCACTGAGGGCAGTATCCGGGATTCCGGGAACTGAGAATTTTTCATTGAGTTCTGTCAGCTGATCCTCCGGAATGGGAAGTCCATTGTTTTCCATTATAATATGAAGAACTCCCTCTTCCATCCAGGCAGAAAGGCGAAGAAAGGTATCGGCAGTACGACATAATTTACCATGTTTGAAAGCATTTTCAGCCAGAGGCTGAAGAATCATCCTGGGCACAGCCAGATGCTCTGCTTCGGGACTCAGAGAAAAATCAGCTCTCATTCCATTACCAAAACGCAGATTCTGAAGAGCCAGATAACCTTCTACATAATCGAATTCCTGATGAAGGGTAGCGGTAGTGTGCTGAATATCCATACTGTAATGCATCTGGCTGCCCAGAAGGGTAATATAGTCAAAAACCTCCCGATCTCCGTGAGATAGAGCCAGACCTGCCAGACTCTGCAAAGAATTATACAGAAAATGGGGATTGATCTGAGCCTGCAGCATTCTGGCTTCTGCATCCCGCTGGGCCTTGCTTAACAGCTCCTGACGATGGAAAAGAGTCTCCACCGTATCCAGCATCCGGTCGGTTCGGTGAATCAGGTTGCCGACTTCATCGGAAGCCGAATAAGGAATGTGTTCTCCCAGACGATAATTCAGATCACCGTTGGACTCAATGACGTACATACATTCATCCATCTGACGAATGGGACGTATGATTTGTCGGGTAACCAGGGCAATGAACAGGGCGCCCAGTATAAATGCTGCCGCAATAAGAATCAGATTTAACACAAAGAGATGATTGGCCTCCGCATACAGTCTGCTGTAGGGTATGAGTTCCACCAGATGGAGGGTGAGATTACTCAGCTGAACATCCTGATAGAGGGCAATTCCAGTAAACTCATCCATCTTAATCGGGCTCCAGTGTTCACTGTTCACACAGCGGGACAAAATATCTTTTGCCTGCTGATCTGTCAGCTGAAGCTCGTGGGTGAAAACCATATCGCTTCTCTGCATGAGAAAACCAATATCATTCTCATTGGGAAAAACAATGGGACTCATGGCATCCAGAGCCACATCAAAGGAAAGGGTACCGATGGTATGGGTCTGAGAAGTATCGTAGAGTTTCCAGTGAAAAGTGTATACCATGGCAGAACTTTCACCAATGGAATATCCGTAATTGTTGGAGAGATGGGGACCTTCACAGAAAACTTCTCCGGGTATGATGTAGTCGGGAATATTTATGTGGTTAAAGCTGGTTCCAAAGGATGAGTTTCTGTTTTCCGAGATAATGTAACTGTACCCGCTGGTATATATATCCAGATAAATCTGATGAAGGCGTAGACCCGATGACATGGCCATCATGGACCGCAGAAAAAGGCTGATGCGGTAACTGCTTTGAGCATCAATACTGTTGCTTTGAATCAGATTGTATACATCTGCATTGCTGTACAGATTGTTGGCCAGTCTTTCAATCTGAGCCAGATTTACTTCCAGCAAAGTGGCACGGTTTTCAATGGAATCCAGCCCATTTTGTATGGCGTTCTCCCGAAGAGTATGTCTGGTGGTGAACTGAGTCGTGAAGGTAATCAGAATCAGAAGAATCAGAAGACATGTGAACAGACTGGTGAGAAGCCGGGCCAGAAAAGGAATTTGATTCCATTTGCAGTAAAGCGAGGCAAGCAGGGGATGATTCCTGGATGAATAGGGGGATGATGTTTTTTTGCCTTGTTCCGAATCGTCGGACGGATTCGAAGCATTCATCGGTTCAGTTTCATCCAGCTGTTCGGAATGGTTAGACTGCTCGGAAAGATTTTGTTTCATGGAAATATCTCCTTCATGAAAGTAGGTATGGGTCACAGAGCTTCCATGCTGCGGATGGTTTCAGGAAGTCAATCTTTTCCGTTTCGATAGGCGGAGGGACTCATGCCTTTCATTTTTTTAAATACTCGACTGAAATATTTGGGATCGGTAAAGCCTACAGCCAGGGCAATATCTGCCGTCTTCTGATTGGTATCCATCAATCGGCATGCTTCCTCGAGACGGATTCTGGTCAGATCGTCGATCAATCCAATGCTCATTTCCTTTTTGTAGGAACGAGAAAGATAGGCAGGACTTAAAGCAAAACGCTGGGCAAGATTATCCAGGGAGATGTCTTCCGCATAATGGGTCTCCAGATAATGACGAATCTTCTGACAAATGGCAGCGGTTCCCAGAGCCTCTGTTTTCGGAATGTATTGTTCCATCATGGAAGTCAGATCTTCGATCAGACGCTGACAGCAGAGATCCCGGGAAAAAATACCATGGGAAGTGAAGAAGTTTCCGGTAAAGAGAACAGGGACGGCATAGGGTAATCCTTGTTCCTGAAGAAGACAGCGGACACAGCGGGTACGGCTGCTGTTATATAAAGAAAGAAAATGTTCCATCTGATCGACGGTAAAAAATCCTTCCCCGGTAAGCAAAACGGTGATTTTTTCCGCAAGAGCTGAAATTTGCTGACTTTGGCCGGAGGTAAGAACGGAGTAAATGATTCGATTCATCCAATCCAGGTTGGGCAGAGGGGCAATGCGCTGGGAACTGGTGTGAACCAGAGGAATGTTTTCCGTTCGGTTGGCACAGATGGTATATTCCCATGCATTACGGCAGGCGTATTCTATGGAAGAGCGGAATTCCGGTTCACGGATATGGATAAATGCAGCTCGGCTTACCGGCTGGGACAATCCCATCTGAAGACAAACGCCGGTTTCTGTCTGTATTTCCTGGAGCAGATTCTGACAGAGTGTTTCCGTCATAACTCCATGATCAGGCAAAAGGAGAGTCAGATCTCTGTTCCCTCCCCAGCTTCCTGCAGCGCCGTCAGAATGCCGATCCAATATCGTTTGTACCCGGTCAAAGAAATTAAAACGGGCGCGGGTTCCGGAAGGGAGATGATGGATACAGATCATTCCGATTCGGAAAAAGCTGCTCTGCGCCTGTTTCGGAAACATTTCCAATAATTCTTTGAGATCCTCTTCGATATTGGCGGCAGAAGAAGAAACTTCCCCGGACTCCTCATCCCAATCGGTTTTTCCACCGGCAAGGTTCATAATTCTTGTAACAAGATCCATTACCCGGGCATGATCCGTATTAATCTGAAGTTTCCTGGATTTTTGACAGCGTGATATGGCTTTATTTACCGCATCCGTCAGTGCTTTTTCATTCAGAGGTTTCAGAAGATAATCTACACAGCCCAGCTTTACTGCCCTTTGAGCATAAGAAAAATCACTGTAGGCTGTAATCAGAATCACCTGAGCGGGAGAGTTTTCTGCGTTCAAACGCTCAATCAGATCCAGTCCGCTCAATCCCGGCAGATTGATATCAGAAAGAATAATATCCGGCTTTTCCTGAGAAATAATCTGCAGAGCCTCTTCGCAGGAACCGCTGGACAGAACGGTATCAATTCCCAGTTTGTCCCAGGGAACAAGCAGGCGAGCCACTGTAATCACATGCGGTTCATCATCAATGATAAGTGCTTTCATTTTTATCCGTCCTCAGCTTTCACTAAAATTTGCGAACTTGTATACAAAAAATGTCTGAATATAGAATATCATTATTTTGTTCATCGTGCAAAATAATCCACCTCACGTAGGAAAAATTGTGAGTTTGGCGATTGAAAAAAATATGCTATTCTATATTCAGACAAAAACAGACCACACGTCGAGTGTTGTCCAAGGGTGTGTCGGATCGGGTTTGGGCAAGTTCGTCCGGCACCTCTAAAATACCACATTTTTCATCATGTGTCTACCAGGAGGAGAAAAAATGAAACTGAAAAAAGTCGTAACTATGATTCTTGCCGTTTCTATGGCAGCAAGCCTTGCCGCATGCGGCTCCAGTTCGAAAGAAACAGCTTCTGCACCTACCAAGGATGCCGGTGCCGAGAGCAGTGTTAATTTCCCTACCCAGAATGTTAACGGTATCGTTCAGTGGGGTGAAGGCGGTGGAACAGACTCTTTGATGAGACCTCTGGCAACTCTGGCTCAGGACAAGCTTGGTAAGAGCATTGTTGTTCAGAACATGACCGGTGGAACCGGCTCCATTGCAACCCAGTATGTATATGACCAGGATGCAGACGGATATAACCTGCTGATGGGTGCTGAGAACCCCAGCCTCTATGATGCACTGGACATTCTTGATCTGACTTATGAAAACTTTGAATGTGTATTCCTGATTGGTGATGAGACCACAGGTGTTGCGGTTGGTAAGGATTCTCCTTATGAGTCTTTGACGGATATCTGCGAAGCTGCTCTGGCCGGTGAAGAAATCACTCTGGCTACCACCGGTACCGGCGGACTTCCCTGGGAGGTTGCTTCTCTGATTACAGCAGAAACCGGTGCAACCTTCACTCAGATCCAGTACGATTCTGACGCATCTGCAAGAGTTGCTGTTCTTGGCGGCGAGTGCGATTTCACAATCTGTAAAGTACAGAGCTGTCTGGAAGAATACAAAGCCGGCGATCTGAAACTGCTGTGCATGCTGGCAACCGAAACCGTTGAACAGATGCCCGACGTTCCGCTGATTGCGGAAGAGTATCCTGGATTTGCTGACTATCTGCCTTGGGGACCTTTCTATGGCGTATTTGTAAAAGAAGGTACCGATCCCGCTGTTATCAGTGTTCTGTCCGATGCATTCAAGGCTGCTTATGAAGATGCAAGCTATCAGGAAGTTCTTGCTAATTACAACATCAACCCCATGGGATATACCGGCGATGAAGCAAAGGCATATCTGGACAGCTGGAGAGAGAACACCATCTCTGCTCTGACTAAAGCAGGTGCCATTGAGTAATATTCAGGAGATTCTATTCAAGAATAATAGAAACTGATGATTCAGGGTGGAGGAATACTCTCCTCCACCCTTTTTGTACTCTTTTTTAGGAGAAAAAGCGATGAATAATAATTTAGAAAACAAAAAAGAAGAAATAAAGGAAAACGTTCCCTTTTCTTCAGGTGAAAAAGGATTCGCTGTTTTCTGGCTGCTGTTCGGAGGATTCTTCCTGTGGAGATCCCTTTTACTCTATCAGGAACATCCGGGCCTGAGCTCCTGTGCAGCTCTTCCGTTGTTTTGTTCAGGCGTCATTGTGCTTTGTGCACTGATTATTCTTGTGAGTGATCGAAAGGCGAAAACTCCCAACTCAGGAAAATCCGTATCTGTTCAGCTGAAGCAGACGATAAAAAATATTTTTCCGTCCGATATCATTGTTACCATTGTATTGATTCTGCTCTATTGTATTGCTCTGTACATGGGACTTGGTTTCTACGTGGCCACTCCCATCTTCCTCTGGATCAGTATGTGCTGGTTTATGCGAAGCAGATTTGCGGCCAATGGATTCGATAAGAGTGCTTTCGCAAAGATCGCTGTGAAAAATCTGATCTGGACAGTAATCTGTATCCTGTTTATTCTGGTTCTGTTCACCTACCTTTTCAGCGTTGTGCTGCCTTAAAGAAAAGGAGATTGTTATGGAAATATTAAGTTATTTGTTAATTCCGTTTCAGCAGCCGATGCTGATTGTAATGTGTGCCGTCGGCGTGTTTGCAGGTATTTATGTTGGTGCGATTCCCGGACTTTCCGCAACCATGGCTGTGTCCCTTCTTGTTAGTTTTACCTACGGCTGGGATACCTATACCGCTTTGGCTCTGATGCTTGGTATCTTTGTAGGAACTGTATACGGCGGATCCAGAAGTGCGATTCTGCTGAACATTCCCGGTGCTCCCAGTGCAGTTGCCACCGCATTGGATGGTTATCCCATGGCACAAAAAGGAAAAGCCGGTGAAGCTATGGGTATTGCCACCACCCAGTCTGTAATCGGTACCGTTTTGGGTATTATCGTGCTGGCATTCGCTGCTCCGGTGGTTTCCAAATTTGCCGTAAATTTCTCTTCCGTTGACTATCTTCTCCTTGCTGTTATGGGTATGATGATGGTTGGAAGTCTGAACTGCAAATCCATTTTCCGTGGATTGCTGGCAGCTGCTGTAGGTCTGTTGATCGGAACCGTTGGCATGGATTCCATGACCTCTGTTCGTCGCTTTACCTTCGGCGTCAGCTATCTGAATTCCGGGGTAAGTTTTGTAGTTGCTATGATCGGTCTCTTCGGTGTCTCAGAGGCATTGATTCAGATTACTCAAATGGACATAAGTGCCGTAAAACAGAAAATCGATAAGATTGTCCCCTCTCTCCGAACCATTCTGAAGTATGTGCCTCTGACGATCCGATCTTCCATTGTAGGCGTAATCGTAGGTGCTCTTCCCGGTGCCGGTGGAGATATCGCCGCATTGCTGACTTATGATCAGGCAAAGCGTACTGTTAAAAATCCGGAGGTTCCCTTCGGTGAAGGTGCCGTAGAAGGTCTGGTAGCTCCCGAATCAGCCAACAATGCAGCGATTGGCGGTGCATTTATTCCTATGCTGACTCTCGGTATCCCCGGTGATGCCGTAACCGCCGTTCTTCTGGGCGCCCTGGAAATCCATGGATTGCAGCCCGGTCCGAATCTGATGACCAACACACCGGATCTTTTCTATCTGATCGTTGCCTGCCTTTTGCTCTGCAGTATTTTCCTGGTAGTTTTCGGTCTGACCGGTATCAAGATTTTCACGAAGATCGTTGAGATCCCGAAAGCGATTCTGATGCCTCTGATCATCATCCTGTCTGTTGTTGGATCCTTTGCTCTTCGTAAGAGTCTCTTCGATATCTTCTGGATGCTGGGCTTCGGAATTCTTGGTTACTTCATGAAGAAATATGAGTATCCCGTTGCTCCCACCGTATTGGGTATCATTCTCTGCAACCTTCTGGAGAATAATTATCGTCGTGGTATTACTCTTCAGAAAACTCTGGGCGGATTGGTTGGCAGCATCTTTACAGAACCGGTAGCACTGGTACTGTTCCTGGTAATTGTGGTTATGTTTGTAACTCAGACGAAAACTTATAAAAGATGGAAGGCAAAACGTGATGCCCAAAAAGGCATTGCCTGAGGAAAAATTTCCGCAGACGAGCTTTCATAAGAAAGAGTGAAAATCTCTGAAAGAACACAAGGATGATTTTCTGATCAGTAATGATCACTATTGATAATGGCCCTTCATGGGAAAATGGCGAAGAAGTCTGCTTTGTGGTGAGACGATTTACCATTTTCCCAACATACCTTAATATAAGAGAAATGAGGAAAGTTTAAATGAATACAGTGAAAATTCGTAATCTTGAAGTTGGGGCAGGAAATCCCAAGGTAATCGTTCCCATCGTTGCATCCACTGCAGATGGTATTGTTTCTCAGGGTAAATTTTTGACTGCTTATACCATGGATCTTGTTGAGTGGCGTGTAGACTTCTATGAAGATGTTTTTGATATTCCCAAAGTAGTGGAAACAGCAGCTGGTTTGAGAGAGGCCCTTGGCGAAGTACCGATTCTTTTTACCTTCCGTACAAAGAAAGAAGGCGGCGAGAAGGACATCGATATGGAAACTTACCAGCAGCTGAACCTGGCTCTGATTGCCAGCGGCCATGTGGATGCCGTTGACGTGGAAGTATTCAGCGGAGATGACGTAGTGAACAATATCTGCAATGCGGCCCATGCAGCCGGCAAGAAAGTCGTTGCTTCCAACCATGACTTCCATGGAACTCCTTCCAAGGATGATCTGCTTTATCGTCTGCGTAAAATGCAGGATCTGGGTGCTGATATTCCCAAGATCGCGGTAATGCCTCAGTCCATCGGTGATGTTGTAACTCTTTTGGATGCCACTCAGACCATGGCAACCAAATATGCAGACCGTCCCATCATTACCATGAGCATGGGTTCCCTTGGTGTAATCACCCGTATCGCCGGTGAAGCTTTTGGTTCTTCCATGACCTTCGGTGCTGTAGGACAGGTATCCGCACCGGGACAGATTCCTGTAGAAAAACTGCAGGCTGCCATGGAAATTCTCCACAACGGAATCGCAGGCTGCTGATATCCTCTGCCCGGATAAGAGGTTTTCAGAAGAGATAAATTTGCAGGATTTTGCAATCTGCAAGACTTAATAACTTTATGGTTTCATAAAAACTTAAAAATAATATGAGCAAGAGGGTGTTCATCCATGGTTGGTGAACATCCTTTTTTATGTGTACGGTTCCCTTTTTGTAACCTTTTCATGAACTGAGTTGTATTATAAGTGAAAGGCCTTTCAATACTGAAGTCATAACAAGGAGGACATATGAAATTACCGGTAGAGATACTGGCGAAGCACTATGCAGACAATCTTTTTGCTGCAGCCTTTAATATGCGTTCGGTCTGTAGTGCTGCATTCGTTTTTAGTGTATGAGAACCTGTCGCTTTCATGAATCATTATTCGTGAAGCGACAGCTTCATTTTGGGGTATAATGACAGAACGAAGCTTGACTTTTTCCTATTTAACTGACATAATTATTATGATATATTTAAATATTTAAACAAAAGATATGAAAAAGGAGGATTTCAAGAATGAGAAAGATATTCGTTACCATGCTTCTTTCTGTATTAATGCTGTTATCCTGCATTAATACGGTATTAGCTGCGGGAACAACGACATCCGCAGAAACTATCACATCGGTCACAGCCGCCGGTAATTCTATTTCCTCGGCGGAGTCTGTTTCCATGGACAAACAGTACAGCGGTTCCATTACTGCGTCTCAGACATCCGCTTATTACAAGTTCAAACTGTCAAAATCAGGTACAGTCAATTTGAATTCCATGGCAAGTATCGAAAAGATCTGTTATGAGCTTCTCGATTCCAATGGTACATCCATGTGGAACAGTACAGCAACAAAGAATAATTCTCTGGGAGTTGTATCCTTTAACCAGGATTTATGCCTGACTTCGGGAACCTATTATGTGGTACTGAAGCAGACTGACAGCTATACCGGCAATTATCAGTTTACCCTTTCATTTACTTCCGCAAATGAAAGTTTTGCTGAGACACCCGGCGGTACGAATAATACAATGGGAACAGCTCCGGATATTTCCTTTGCCGAAGATTACATAGGACAGCTTGCGATCAATGATAACTGTGATTATTATAAGCTGACAGTACCTACATCGGGTCAGATTGATTTGTCCATCACATGGAAAACCCCTCATATCTATTACGGTATTTATACTCCCGAAGGGGAACGGCTCTGGTATAATTCCAATGTTATGGACGGCGGTTTCTGGGGAAACGGTGGTGATAATAATCATACCATGCATGTTGTAGCCGGTACGTATTATTTTGGTGTGGAAGGAGATCCCGGCAATTATAATTTCCTGTTGACCTTCTCCTCTGCGAAAGAGAGTTTCAAGGAAAACAACACCGGTACAAACGATAATACTCTGCTCGATGCCAATAAGATTTCTCTGGGAAAAACTTACAGAGGACAGATTGCATCCAATGACAATATCGATTTCTATCAGTTTACGGTACCGAAAAAAATGACCGTGAAGGTGAAAGCAACGGCAGAGAGATCTCTGGATTTTGAAGTCTATAACAATAACGGTACCTCTCTCATGAAGGCTGGCAATTATACCACCGTGGATAAAAAGCTGGATCTGGAGGCCGGCACTTATTACTTCAGCGTAGATGGTAATTATCCTTACAATACTGGTGATTACAGCTTTTCCATTTACGAGTATAAGCTGGATACACCGGTTCTTAAAGCAGTAAAAAACAGTTCCACCGGTATGACGATTACCTGGAAATCCGTTACCGATGCAGCGGGATATAAGATTTATCGTAAAAACTCCGGCAGCTGGTCAGAAGTAGGATCGGTATCCGGCATTAACACAACCAGTTACACGGACACTACGGTAAAGAGCGGCAAAACCTATACCTATACGGTTGCTGCCTTTAACCCGGACTTAATCAGCAACTATAATACCAAGGGACTGTCTCTGAAATACCTTTCCATGCCGACGGTTACCCTTACCAATAGTTCAAAGGGAATCATTGTTTCCTGGAAAAAGGTTGCCGGTGCTTCCGGATATTATGTGGATTGTAAGATTTCCGGTAAATGGAAGACGGTTAAAACGATCAAGGACAGTGATGTCAAATCCTATACATACACAAAAGTAAAGAACGGCTCTTCCTATTCCTTCCGGGTTCGTGCCTTTTCAGGAAAAGCAGTCAGTGCGGCCAGTTCGACGACGAAAGCGATTCGTGTGACCGGAGTAAGCATGAAGACTCCCAAAAATGTGGCATATCAGAGGTTAGAACTTAATTGGGAGAAAAACAGTAAGGCAGCCGGCTATGAAATACAGTATGGAACGAGTAAGAGCTTTAAGGGGGCAAGCACCCGGAGATACAGCGGTGCAAATAGTACCAGCTGTGTCATTACCGGTTTGACAAAAGGCAAGACCTATTACGTTCGGGTTCGTGTATATACGGCAGACAGCAGCGGAAAATGGTATTATTCTGCATGGAGCAGTGCCAAGAGTATAAAAATCACAAAATAAAGTATCATAAATGTCGGACGGAAGAGAAGGAATAAACCGAGACGGCGGATTCTTTCATAACACTAACGACGGATATGCTCCCTTTTCGGTGAAAAAACAGATGATCAATCGTTTGTTGCCGGAAAGGGGGCATTTTTCAACCTTGCAGGAGATTCTTCGTACAGCGGAATGCTTGCTGCTCTCTTGGGAATGACAGCATCGAGCAGTATGGACAAATATTGGCGGTATTACTATAATTATTCACAGAATGTTATATGAAGAGGTAATTGTTATGATAAATTGCATATTAGTCGGCATTGGCGGATTTATTGGTTCCGTCTGCCGTTATCTGATTGGATTGATTCCATTAAAACAGAGTACGTTATTTCCCGTTAAAACCCTGGTAATTAATGTGGCGGGAGCTTTTCTGATTGGAGTGATAGCTGCAGCGGCATCGAAAAATAAATCACTGGATCCGGGGCTGATTCTGATGCTGAAGGTAGGAGTCTGCGGAGGATTTACCACATTTTCCACCTTTGCCTTTGAGACGGTGACTCTGTTTAAAGAAGATCACATGATGCTGGGACTTCTTTATGTTGCTGCCAGTGTGGTTTGCGGTGTACTGGCAGTATATTTTGCACAGGAGCTCATCCAATAAGTTGACGGACAAATGAGAATGACTTCGGTTTTTGCATTTCGTACTTTAAAACCGCCGAAAACATGAGCAAACACGGATGGTAATCAGGCAGGAAAAGAGCTGGAGCGGGTAAAAACAGGTGACAAAAGTTATGATAAGAATTATAATAGGATCATAGCGTTTGATAAGAGGAATGTACGATTGTATTGAAATCGGGAAATGAGAAAAAGTTGTGACAAAATACTTCGGGGAATGATGGAGGTTTTGTACTGTGTCAATGTCAAACCAATCAGATGAAGATAAGCCAGACGGAACAAAAACAGAAAAGAAAGAGTTTATCCGGGAAACAATAGAAGTATCTCGGGAAGAAAGACGGCGAAAATGTTTCACTGCTGTTCTTGTTTTTGTAGGATTGGCCGTTATATTTGGGCTGATCGCTGCTTTTACTTTTGCTTTGGCCCGGCCATGGATGGAAAAGAATGTGGGGGGAACCGAAGAAGTTTCAGAGAGTGTGACGATCCCCCGGGATGATATCAATCAGGGTGAAACAGAAGAAACGGAAGAATCGGAGCCGGAGACGATCGAGTCTGGGGGAGAAGAATGGGAAGCACTGATGGAAAGTTACATGAGTCAGTACCTGGAAACCCTGGATGAAGAAAACCTAACCATGAATTCAGTCAGATTTTCCTGGGTAAGAGATATGTGTGATCAGCTGGAACCACAGCTGGCAATCGTTACATCGCGTCAGGCAGGGGAGGATCCCTTTGAAAATCCTTATACAAGAAGCAGCCAGACATTTGGATTGGTTCTTGCCAAAACCAGGACAGAAGTCCTGATTCTGACGGATAGTTATCTTCTGGAAAAGGATGCTGTTGTTCATGTGACTCTGGGTGACAAGAGCGAGTACGATGCTCATCTCAAAGGAATCGATCACGTTTTGGAAATTGCGGTGGTCGCCATTGATACGGCTCAGATGTCGGAGAAGACTTTGAACTATCTGCAGACGGCAACTCTGGGAAATTCCTATCAGGTAAAAGAAGGCGATTACATGATTGCCCTGGGAAATCCCATGGGATATGTTCCGTCGGTTTCTCATGGAATAGTTTCTTATATACAAACCATGAGTCAGGGAACGGATATGAATTATCAGACCATCCAGACAAATATTCCGGGAAGAAAGAATGGTTCGGGAATTATTGTGAATCGGGATGGTGAAGTGATTGGATGGATTCCAGCCGGAGACCGGGAAGACGAAGGAGACTGTATTCTGTCAGCCATGTCCATTTCCGATATGAAACTGTATATTGAGAATCTTTCCAATGGACGCAGTATGGCAAAGCTGGGGGTTCGCATGCAGGTGGTAACGAAGGCACTGGCAGAGGAAAAGGAATTGCCGGAAGGTCTGTATATTTCCAAATGTGATAAAGACGGTCCCGCCTATGAAGCCGGTCTTCAGAGCGGAGATGTTCTTGTAGCCATCAATAACAGAGAAATATATACGGCGCCGGAGCTCCAGAGTGTTCTGATGGAACTGAAACCGGATGAGCTGGTACATGTCAAAGTAATGCGTAAAGGAAGAAATGGATATGCAGAGCAGGAATTCCAGGTGATTCTGCAGGAACGGTAAGCAGAACAGGACTTCCAGATGATTCTGCAGGAACGGTAAGCAGAACAGGAAATATCCGGTTTATTATTGGGCTGGAAATGAAACAAAAACAAAGAAATTGAAATAAAAAAGAAATAGAAAAAATATACGAAGGAACCGGGCCTATTGCCCGGTTGTTTCGTTGCCATGTATCGGAAGGAAATCACCAGGGATAAGTTCTGCAGATTCAAACAGAAGGAACGGATGGTGAACTTCGCAAGACAGCATGGATATGGACAGAGGATCCTGTAAACAGGGAAATCAGTGTATTAAAATCATTTATGGGAAAGGATATTATTATGAAACTGATTGGAGCTATGCGGGAGGGAGATCGGATTTCCGATATCTATCTTTGCAAGAACAAAGTAAATGCTAAGACTAAGATTGGGAAATCTTATTATTCTCTGGTTCTTCAGGATAAATCCGGAACCGTAGATGGAAAAATCTGGGATCTGAGCAGTGGGATTGATCATTTTGAAGCAATGCAGTACATTCATGTCGATGGAGATGTGACAAGTTTCCAGGGCGTGCTGCAGTTAAATATTCGTCGTGTACGTCTGGCGAGAGAGGGGGAGTATGATCCGGCAGATTACCTTCCGACTTCTCCTTTTCCGATTAAGGAAATGTATGAGAAGCTTCTGAAGTACGTCGACGGAGTAAAGAATCCCTGGCTGCAGGCTCTTCTGAATGCCTTTTTCCGCGAAGATAAGGAATTTGTCAGATTATTTGCCAATCACTCGGCAGCAAAGAGCATTCATCATAGTTTTGTAGGAGGTCTGCTCCAGCATACTCTGCGGGTGACTGAACTTTGTGATTTTTATTGCAATCAGTATCCGGCACTGAACCGGGATCTTCTGATTACCGGAGCAATTTGCCATGATATAGGAAAGACCAGAGAATTGGCGGCTTTCCCCAGCAATGATTATACGGATGATGGACAGCTGCTGGGTCATATTGTCATCGGCTATCAGATGGTCATGGAAAAAATTGCAGAAATCGATGGTTTCCCGAAACGCAAGGCATCGGAACTGGGACATCTGATTCTGGCTCATCATGGAGAACTGGAGTATGGTTCTCCGAAAAAGCCGGCACTGATTGAAGCATTTGCTTTGAATTTTGCAGATAATACAGATGCCAAGATGCAGACGATGTCGGAACTCTTGTCGGGAGCATTAAGTGATACGGAATGGCTGGGCTATCAGCGACTTCTGGACACGAATGTACGAAAAACCGGAAAATAAGAAAACCAATCAATAGGGAGAGCAATCAATAGGGAGAGGCGCCATTGGAAAAGAATACGAAGGTACAGGTTACTATAGAGGATATGACAGAGCAGGGCGAAGGTATCGGTAAGGTAGACGGTTATACTCTTTTTATTAAAGATACCGTCATCGGCGACCGGGTTGAGGCCAAAGTAATCAAAGTAAAGAAAAACTACGGATACGCCAGGCTTACGGCCATTCTGGAAGAGTCCCCGGACCGGGTGACTCCTCTTTGTCCTGTGGCTGGTCCCTGCGGCGGGTGTCAGCTTCAGGCTATGAACTATGAGAGTCAGCTTCTTTTCAAACAGAGAAAAGTAAAAAATCATTTGGAAAGATTGGGCGGCCTTCGTAATATTTCTGTGGAGCCGGTACTGGGTATGGAGTATCCCTGGGAGTATCGGAACAAATCCCAGTTTCCTGTGGGAATGAATAAGGAAGGAAAAATTGTCAGCGGTTTTTATGCAGGCAGAACTCACAGCATTATTGAGACAGAGCATTGTCTGTTGGGGTCCCCTGTCAACGAACAGATTCTGGCTCTGGTGAAGAGCCACATGGCCGGTTTTCATATTGCCCCCTATGATGAAATCAGCGGAAAAGGACTGGTACGTCATGTTCTGATTCGGATGGGTAAGAAAACGGGACAGATCATGGTATGCATTGTCATTAATGGAAAGAAACTTCCCCAGGCTCCTCTTCTGGTGAAAGCTCTGTGTGAAGTGGAAGGAATGACGTCCATCAGTGTCAATATCAATACGGAACGAAGCAACGTGATTTTGGGAAAAGAACTGATCAATCTGTACGGTCCCGGATATATCGTTGATCAGATTGGAGATATTTCCTATCAGATTTCGCCCCTGTCTTTCTATCAGGTGAATCCGGAGCAGACGGAAAAACTGTACGGAACCGCTTTGGAATTTGCCGGACTGACGGGTCAGGAAACGGTGTGGGATCTTTACTGTGGAATCGGAACGATTTCTCTTTTCCTGGCAAAGAAAGCAAAAAAAGTATACGGAGTGGAAATCATTCCCGCTGCTATTGAAAATGCCAGGGCCAACGCCAGACTCAATGGTATCGACAATACAGAATTTTTTGTGGGCAAGGCCGAAGAGGTTCTTCCCGATTATTATCGCCGTGTGCAGCAGGAGACCGGTGAGAAGCTCTATGCAGATGTGATCGTTGTTGATCCGCCTCGAAAAGGCTGTGACGAAACACTTCTTGCCACCATGATACAGATGCAGCCCAGCCGTATCGTCTATGTTTCCTGCAATTCCGCCACCCTGGCCCGGGATCTGCGCATCCTCTGTGATGAAGGATATGAAGTGAAGAGGGTTCAGCCGGTGGATATGTTCCCCATGGGGGTTCACGTTGAGACGGTTGTACTGCTTTCCCACAAATAGCCAGACGGACATATCAATGTAAAAGTTGAGTTTGGTGAGGGTGAGGGAAAAGTTCCGCTTATAACGAAATCAAAGAAATTTTAATTTCGGCGAGAAACAAAGTCTACCAAACTGCCAATTTTGCAATGGTTGAAGCTTACTGGAATATAGGAAAATCAATCATTGAAGAACAGGGCGGTAATGAAAAGGCGGAATATGGGACAGGTTTATTGAAAGAATTATCAAAGCAAATGACTCAAGATTTTGGGAAAGGATTTACCGTTGCAAACTTGAAAAATATGCGGCAGTTTTATTTAACGTTTCCAAATGGCTACGCACTGCGTAGCGAATTGAGTTGGACGCATTATCGGCTTCTGATGCGAGTGGAGAATGAAAATGCACGAGAATTTTATATGCAGGAAGCTGTAAAATCTCAATGGAGTACCAGACAACTTGAGCGCCAGATAAATTCTTTCTT
>JAQXIM010000069.1 GCA_029007785.1 Clostridiales bacterium
CTCGCTTTTCATATCTGCCCCGTTGTCTAATTTCTGATGGAATCCAGATCCCCTCTGACTCTCCCTGATTCCTTCTCTTCCAGCATCAGCTGTTCCAAGGTACCAAGAATACGAAGAAAAGCCTCACTGTCTTCCTTCCCCAGCGTATGAATGATTTTATTCCACTTCCCTCGAAGTTTCTCCGTTTTTTCTTCAGCCTGGCATTCTCCATGACTTGTCAGAGTGATCCAGATCCGTCGCCGGTCATCAGGATCCATCTCTTTCTGAACCAGGCCCTTTCCTTCCATCTGGCGCAAAGCGACTGACATTCTTGCGGTGGATACTCCGAATAAATCGGACAATTCTCCCGGAGTTATCTTCTTCTTCAGAAAATGCAGATAAATCAGCAGTGCAGATTCTCCCCTGGTCTGAAAATCCAAAGTGGATCTTCTCGGAACCTGGGCTATACGTATCATATGCAGCATAAATTCATCAATCATTTTTTCCTGATTCATCCATGATTCTCACTTTCATCTGCCCTGCTCCGAAATAAAATCTCAGAGCAAATGCTGCTGTCAAATATCTGCTAACAACATTAGCAATCATAATACAATCCAATTCCACTGTCAATATACACAAAATTAAATAACTTCCCGGAGGTTTTTATGCAATAGGAACGATGTTTCCTATTGCGCAAAAAACAGATTCACTTCCCGGTCTTCCGAAGAAATGAATCTGTCTTATCTCATTGAATGATGCAAGGCTCCTGCGTCCTGCTGTTCTTATTTCTGATGCTTATTTACAATACGGGTTTCATATTTGCCGGTGGCAATATCGATGAAACGAACGAACAGAGAAACTTTGTTGTCCTCATTCAAGCTGTTCCAAACCATATCGGTGAAAGAATCAATGTCACCCTGAATATCTACCAGTTTGGGTTCACCTTCAAAACTGGGAAGGGGACTTACATTTTCTTTATAAGTATGAATGAAATGACCTTCTCCGGCTACAGCACCATTGTATGCAAAAGTGTAGCGGTTGCAGGTCTCCGGATTTCCATTGCTGGTCTTCAAAATGGACATGGCATAATTATACTGTCCATCTTCAATGTGCATTACGCCGGAAATACGAGGGGTGTAGTTGGGACCATCCGGTTCAAATTCACGACTGCGAAGAGACTGTTCAAAGGTCAGCTGCTTATCCATTCCTTCGTAAATCGTATCGGTCTGATCACCGTTGGTTACGATGGTCTTATTTCCAAGAACACGTACCGGTGCGTAAATAATCAGGCTGGGATCTTCCATCTTGCTGGGATCGAAAGCCTCTGTGCGGATGCCTTCACCTTCGGTTACAAAAACGCGATTCCGGCTGTTTTCACTTCTTCCCATAATAAAATAAGCGGTGACTGCCTTACTGCCGTCTGCGCTTCTGCCGATTACGATACCTCTTCCGGGGTAGGTATTTTCCTTCAGTTCTTTTTCCAGGGATAACAATTCCATGTCAAAATTCTCCTTTTCTGATAATTGGCCCAGACGGTCGGCTCTTTTGTCCTGCATTCCCTCGTGGGCAATTCCACCTATCCGTTTTCATCGGATTCTCCGTCAGTCATGCAGCTTTCATACTTTACATATATCATAAAACAGTAGGAATGGCAAGCATTTACCATTCCACTTTTCGAAAACAGTACTTACCGTTCTCCCTTTCGGAAACAGTACTTACCGTTCCCCCTTTCGGAAACATTCCATCATCTCTCCGGTGAGACTAATATCTCCTTCCCGGGAGGGCATTTCTTCGCGAGTCAGCCAGCAAGCCTCTGCCAGCTCCGTCTCATCCAGATGAATCTCTCCGGAACCATCCAGTTCACAGAAAAATCCCATGAGAAGACTGTCAGAGAACGACCAGGGCTGGCTCTTATAGAACTGAAGATTCTTGACTTTCACTCCCACTTCCTCCATGACCTCACGATGAACCGTTTCCTCAATGGTTTCCCCAATTTCCGCAAATCCGGCAATCAATGCGTAACGGGCATTGGTCCGGCCTGCATAGCGGGATACAAGAATCCTGTCTTTATGCGTAACGGCAACAATAACAGCCGGACAAATCTTGGGATAGGAAACCCGATGACAGTCAGGACATATAAAGGCTCTTTCCTTTTCACTGGGGATCAGAGGATGTCCGCAATGACCACAAAATTTTTTATCTTCTCTCCAACTGAAAAGCTGGTAACCGGTGATGCCGGCAAAACTGAGATATCCCGGTTTCTTATTCCGAAACTGACCAATATCATCCCATTCAAAACCGGAAAGACCTTTTTCCGAAGCCTCTGCCAAATAAAATGCTGTCTCGTCAATGGAGAAAAGATAGGACAGTTCTTTTTCGCCGAAACGATAAATTCCCATATCTTCTCTGCTGTTTTCCTGGTCATAGCAGGTATCGTTTTCACAAAATTCTTCCACCGTAGGAAAAATCAGACTTCCCTCTTCTTTCTCTTTCGTTCCAACCAGAACCTGTCTGTCCTGAAAAGCAAGAACAAAATCCTTGGAACAAGGTACTCTTTTCGCTGCAAATGAATTCTCATAATGATGCGGTCTGATATCTTGAATCATAATCGAAACCTTTCTTATTTTGGTATAGTAAACCGGATCATTCAAGGACAAGGGAGATCCCATCCTTTTCATGATCCCATCCTTTTCATGAATACATTTTTTATGAATGCAGTCTTTCTGTATTCTTATATATATGGATTATCCCCACATATCAAGGAAAGGCCACAGATTTTTCTGTGACCTTTTTCCATTATTTCTATTCTTTATCATTCATTCCGCAAGGGAGATGAATCCTTTTCCATTCGGCATCTTATACGTTAATCTCTGCCGTCATACCCAGCAGCTCACGATTCTCATCCAGGATAGGCTGAATCACTTCATCCAGGAATTCTACCGTCTGCTGTTCTGCTCTTCCGGTATATTTCTTAGGATCCATGGCTGCCTGCAGTTCTTCCAGAGTCAGATTGAAAGCAGGATCGGCAGCAATCAGTTCCAGCAGATTATTATCCTTACCTTCATGTTTTACCTGGTAACCGGCCTGCATGGACAGGGTACGAATCTTCTCATGAAGTTCCTGACGGTCACCGCCGGCTTTTACTGCATCCATCATGATATTTTCTGTAGCCATAAAAGGAAGCTCGGACATCAGGCGCTTTTCAATAACTTTGGGGTAAACAACCAGACCATCTACCACATTCAGATACAGGTCAAGAATTCCATCTACAGCCAGAAATGCTTCCGGCACACTGATTCTCTTGTTGGCAGAATCATCCAGAGTTCTCTCAAACCACTGAGTGGAAGCCGTCATCATGGGATTCATGGCATCTGCCATTACGTAATTGGCCAGAGAGGCAATTCTTTCACTTCTCATGGGATTTCTCTTGTAAGCCATGGCAGAAGAACCGATCTGGCTCTTCTCAAAAGGCTCTTCCACTTCTTTCAAATGCTGAAGAAGACGAATATCATTGGAAAATTTGTGAGCACTCTGAGCAATCCCTGCCAGTACATTCAGTACGCGGCTGTCTACTTTACGGGAATATGTCTGTCCGGATACCGGATAACATTTTTCAAATCCCATCTTCTGAGCAATCAGCTGATCTGCCTTACGGCATTTCTCATGATCACCGTCAAAGAGTTCCAGGAAACTTGCCTGAGTTCCTGTCGTTCCTTTGGAGCCCAGCATACACATGGAATCAATCAGATAAGTAAGATCGTCATAATCCAGTTTCAGTTCCATGAGCCACAGAGTTGCTCTCTTACCTACAGTAGTGGGCTGAGCCGGCTGGAAATGGGTAAAGCCAAGAGTCGGCTGTCCTTTGTACTGACGGGCAAAATCTGCCAGACAGTTCATGACATTCACCAGTTTACGCTTAACCAGCTTCAGAGCCTCTGTCATAATAATCAGATCTGTATTGTCTCCTACATAACAGGACGTAGCTCCCAAATGGATAATTCCTTTTGCCTTGGGGCACTGAGTTCCGTAAGCATATACATGAGACATAACATCATGTCTCACTTCTTTTTCTCTGGCTTTTGCCACATCATAATTAATATCATCCTGATGGGCTTTCAGTTCTTCAATCTGTTCATCGGTGATAGGCAGTCCCAGTTCTTTCTCGGTCTCTGCCAAAGCAATCCAAAGTTTTCTCCAGGTTCTGAACTTCTTATCCGGAGAGAAAATATACTGCATCTCTTTGCTGGCGTAACGTTCTGCCAAGGGGCTTTGATACCGGTCGGTCATGAAATCCTCCTCTTTCTGTTCACTCTTCCATTTATGTTAACGTATTTTTTTCAGTTCCTCATCTGCAGCGATGATATGAATGAATTAATTGATTACATCCTGCATATCGTAGAATCCGGCAGGTTTTCCGGCCAGATACTTTGCACCGGCTACGGCACCCTTTGCAAAAATAGCCCGGGAATATGCCGTGTGCTGAATCGTAATCACCTCATCTGTTCCGGCAAAAATCACATCATGTTCTCCCACGATTGTTCCGCCGCGTACAGCAGAGAAGCCGATTTCCATCTTCTCTCTCTTTTTTCTTTCCTGGCTGCGGTCATACTTATAAGAATAAGCATTGTCCAGAGATTCATTGATGGCGTCTGCCAGAGCAATAGCCGTTCCGCTGGGAGCATCCAGCTTACGATTATGATGTTTCTCCACAATCTCCATATCGAAGCCTTCCTGAGCCAGAATGGGAGCCACCATCTTCAATACCTTAAAAAGTGTATTGATGCCAAGAGACATATTGGCAGATTTCAGAATAGCTGCTTTGCTGCTTACTTCATGAACTCTTGCCATCTGCTCCTCCGAAAGACCGGTGCTGCAGAGAACTGCCGGAATCTTACGAGCCTCAATGAAATCCAACAGAGCATCCATGGCCTTTGCCGAGGAAAAATCAATTAAAACATCCGCTTCCACATTACAGTCAACTGCTTTTCCAAAAACAGGGAAACCATTTTTCTCTTCTGTATTAATATCGATTCCTGCTACAATCTCAATGTCAGGATCCTCGGCCACCATATTGACGATCACCTGTCCCATGACGCCATTGCAGCCATGCATAATCGCTCTTA
Organism: Clostridiales bacterium; assembly: GCA_029007785.1. Lineage (GTDB taxonomy): Bacteria > Bacillota > Clostridia > Lachnospirales > Lachnospiraceae > UBA3305. The sequence goes on from JAQXIM010000069.1 coordinate 5,103, forward strand.
CCATAATTTCCTCCCTCGTCTATTTCAAAAGCCCCAAATCTCTCAGAGCCTTCTCCAATTTCTCCTGATTCTCCGGAAGCATCTCACAAAGAGGACGACGCAGCGGTCCCACTTCATATCCCATCAGATTCAGAGCAGTCTTAACCGGGATCGGGTTTACTTCACAGAACAGTGCCTTAATCAAAGGAATCATCTTCAGCTGAAGTTCTCTTGCCTTTTCCAGATCACCTTCCAGATAACTCATTACCATGTCATGGGTTTCTTCCGGTGCTACATTGGACAGAACGGAAATAACCCCCTTGCCGCCCAAGGAAAGCAGAGGCAGAACCTCATCATCATTACCGGAATACAGGTCCAGGCATCCATCTGCCAGATAAGCCATCATAGCCGTCTGAGAGAGATTTCCCACAGCATCTTTTATGGCTACCACATTGGGATTCTTTTTGGCGATGGCAACGGCCGTCTCCGGCATGATATTACAGCCAGTCCGGCTGGGAACATTGTACATAATAATAGGAAGCTTTACACTTTCTGCAATCATGGTATAATGCTCGATCAGACCTTTTTGGGAAGCTTTGTTGTAATAAGGAGTAACAATCAGCAGAGCATCTGCACCGTCCTTCTCTGCTTCCACAGAAAGCTCAATTGCTGTGGCTGTACAGTTAGAACCAGTTCCTGCAATGACGGGAACTCTTCCGGCAACCCGCTTCACGCAATAACGGATTACATCCTTATGCTCTTCCATTGATAATGTTGCACTCTCGCCTGTCGTTCCACAAATTATGATCGCGTCAGTCTTGTGCTCAATCTGGAAATCAATCAACTCACCCAGCTTCTCATAATTCACTTCACCATTTTCCGTAAACGGAGTTACTATCGCAACGCCGGCTCCTTCAAAAATAGCCATGCTATTACCTCCTCTTGGTCTAATATTCGACAACCAATTTTATCATCGTTTCCAGCTGTTGTCAACCAATTCGGCTCCTGTGCCAAAACCTTCCCGGAGGCCATTTTTTCGTTAATTTTCCATGGTTTTTCGTATTTTAAGTTTCCCTCAATTTCCTGAAATCTATTATGACTCCACACATTCCAGCTTACTTACCGACACTTCATAAGCGACTCTGCGTTCCACATCCTCCTCACTGATTTTCTTCGTATACTCCCTGCTTTGAACTCTTCCCCAGATTCGAAGACGACTGCCAACATCAAAATTGGAAGCATATCTGGCATTACGTCCCCATGCAATACAGGGAATGTAGTCGGATTTTCCGTAAGGACGGTTTACTGCCAGCAGAAGATCGGCAATCTCCCGACCCAGGGGTGTTTTCCGGTATACCGGTGCTTTACACAGATAACCATCCAAAAAAATCTGATTCGTTCTTGCATAATCGGAACGTTCTTCCGGAAAATGGATCTCCCTGGCAAAAACAGACAATACCAGTCGGTTTCTGCTTCCTTCGTGGCGATTGAAGGAACGGAACTGACCGCTGGCTTCCAGAATCCCTCCGCGATAATCACGGCTGACATCCATCAGACGCTCCGAAACCATCAGAGGAATCTCATCCACCTGATCACTGAGACGATTGACCAGCAATGTTGTCAGGTAAAATCCTTCTCCAAACATTTCGTGACTGAAAGTGAAATTGTCTGCAACCTCTCCAATTACATTAACCTTGTTATTTTCCATCATTTTCTCTGACATTCGTATTTCCTCCTAAAAATCATGCTGTGTCCGGCGTCAAATTCTCTGCCGCCTCAGCCCATGTTTTAGTCTATTCACGGACAAATTCTATTATGTGCTTATTCTCTCGACAGTATGCGTAGACGAAAAAAGCTTTCCTGTCACGAATTGTCGCGCCATGTAGTCACAGCTTGTTCGCCATCGCAAAACGTAATCATTGTTTCTTTTCATTTACTTCTGCCGGATTTTATATTACACTTAGGAAATACGGGGCAGAATAAAGCTACCGAAAAGCACTGAGGTTTTATATGAATACTTCTATCGATATTATTGTTCCCTGCTATAATGAAGAGCCGGGATTAAATTATTTTTATACGGAAACAAGGAAAGTTCTCGACACCATTGAAAATTATCGGTTTCGTTTTCTTTTCATAAACGACGGCAGTCAGGATCAGACTCTGAGAGAGCTTCGCCGCCTGGCCGCCCTCCACAGCGACGTTTGGTACCTGTCTTTTTCCCGCAATTTCGGGAAAGAAGCTGCCATGTATGCCGGTTTGAAGCATACGGACAGCGATCTGGTTATCATTATGGATGCGGATCTTCAGCATCCGCCTTCTATGATTCCCAGTATGCTGAAAGGGATTGAAGAAGGCTACGATTGTGCCGCCGCGAGACGAACTTCCCGGGCCGGCGAATCCAAAATCCGCAGCTTCTTCTCCTCTATGTTCTATCGTCTGAGTAATCGGATGACTGATGTCCAGATGGCTCAGGGAGCGGTAGACTTTCGGGTCATGACCCGGCAGATGGTGAATGCCATTCTGCAGCTTTCGGAAGTGGAACGCTTCTCCAAGGGGATTTTTTCCTGGGTAGGATTTCGCACCAAATGGTATCCCTACGAAAATGTGGAGAGAGTCATCGGCACAACAAAGTGGAGTTTTTGGGGATTGTTCCGATATGCAATCAGCGGCATCACATCTTTCTCCATTGCTCCGCTCCGAATGGTAGCTGTGACAGGCTTTATCATTTCTCTGGCAGCCTTTCTCTATATTATATTTACCCTGATTAAAACGCTGATGTTCGGTATCGATGTTCCCGGTTATGTTACGATTCTCTGTGCTGTCCTTTTTCTGGGCGGTATCATTGAGCTTTCCATCGGTATTCTGGGAGAATATATTTCTCATATTTATCTGGAAGCAAAGGATCGTCCCGTATATATTATCCAGGAGTCCCATCTGGAACAGAATTCTTCCGATTCCGTTCCGGATACGCACCACAAGGAGTAAGTATGCAATTTTTTAGTTTTTCTCCAACAGGGAAGAAGTCTTACGGAGGCAGCAGAGGCAAAAACACAGCTGTCCATGATAAGCTCCCCTGTCTGCTGGCATTTTTTATTCCCTTTGTTCTTATGCTGGGAATCATTGCCGGCAATCAGATTTATCCATTTGGTGACAACTGTTTTCTTCGGATGGATATGTATCACCAGTATGCCCCCTTCTTCTCTGAATTCTCACGGATTCTGAAAGAAGGACGCAGCCTGTTCTATACTTTCCAGGTAGGATTGGGCAGCAATTTTTCTGCACTGTTTGCCTATTATCTGTCCAGCCCTTTTAACTGGCTGATTTTCATCGTTCCATCCGGTTTCGTTCTGGAATTCATGACGTTCCTTATCGTCTTGAAAATCGCCCTCTGCGGATTAACGATGGCCTGGTATCTGCGCAAACGATTTGATGTCAGCCATCTTGGCATTACTTTCTTTGCTGTATGCTATGCCATGAGCGGTTATATCGCTGCCTACAACTGGAATATCATGTGGCTGGACTGCCTTTGGCTGGCTCCCTTGATCCTTCTCGGTCTGGAGCGTCTTGTCAAAGAGAACCGTCCTGGTTTATATGCCGTATGTCTGAGTCTGGCAATCATATGCAATTATTATATTTCCATAATGCTTTGCCTGTTCCTGGTACTGTACTTTATCTGTGAACTGATTATTCTGCCTCGAACTGCAATAAAAGAATATCTGACCAAATGCGGACTGTTCGCTTTGTTCTCCCTGTTGGCAGGTGGAGTCGCAGGAATCATTCTGATTCCTACCGTTCATGCCCTTATGACCACAGCCTCTGCAGACAGTACCTTTCCCCAAAGCCTGACTTCCTATTTTTCCATTCTGGAAATGCTGTCCCGCCATATGATGACAGTGGAATCCGAAGTCGGTCTGGATCACTGGCCCAACCTATACAGCGGTGTCGCCTGTTTTCTCCTGCTTCCGACCTATCTCATGAATCCGGAAACGAAAACCAGGGAAAAGATTGTCCGTGTCTGCCTGCTGTTTTTCATGCTGCTTAGTTTCAATCTGAACATTCCAAATTATATCTGGCACGGCTTCCATTATCCCAACAGTCTTCCCTGCCGCCAGTCCTTCCTTTATACGATCGTACTGCTGGCCATGTGTTTTGAAGGTCTGCGGGGACTTCGCCACATGACGCAGGAACAGCTGCTCCGGGCTTTTTGGATTTCTGCTGCATTTATTCTGATCTGCGAAGCAGTCGTTTCCGGAGAAGAGATAGAATATTATGCCTGCTATCTGAGTTTGCTCTTTGTTGCTTTTTATGCTCTGACTGCTTACCAGTGGAAGAGATCAAAAATAAAGACGCAGACAGCATTGATTCTGGCTCTTGCCCTGGTAATTGTAGAGACAGGAATCAATATGGCAGCCACCAGCGTTACTACGGTAGATCGAACAGAATACTGGAAAAATACTGTCAATTACCAAAAACTGCTGGAAAAAGCCGATGAGTCCGACACCAGCGGATTTTACAGGACAGAAAAATATAACCGCAGAACCAAGAACGATTCGGCGTGGACAGACTATGCCTCCGCCTCCCTCTTTTCCTCCACCACTCAGGCCAGCCTCAGTGATTTCTACAAGATGTTCGGCATGGAGGGAAGCACCAACGCCTTCAGTTTTACCGGAGCCACACCTTTGATGGCTTCCGTTCTTTCAGTTCGATATATGCTGTCCCCCACAGATGTTTCCACCGATTCCCTGACTCGCTATGTGGGCTGGGAAGATACCACACATCTTTACGAAAATCTGTACACTCTGCCTGTTGGTTTTCTCATACCGAATGATGTCAGTGACTACTTCAGTTATTACAGCGGTAATCCTGTGGATGCCCAAAACAGTCTTGTCAATCTGACCGCCGGAACCGGATCGGTTCTGGAAGAAATAACAACAAATCATACCGGAACCTCCTTCACCTATACAGCCGAGGAAAGCAGCCGATTATTTGTTCTGGTTGAAAACTCAAAGATTGAAGATGTGTCGGCCAAAGTCGGAAACGAGCATAAATCTTTCAGCAATGTCAATCGTGGCTATTTGCTGGATCTTGGTTCCGTAACCCAGGGAGAGTCCATTACCCTGGATTCAGATCAGTCAGAAACCATGGAAGTAACCATCTACCGTTTTAATGAAGAAAATTTCCTGGCATGGTATGAAACCATGAACCGTTATACTATGACGGTGACCGACCATACCGATACCAGAAAAGAATTTTCCATTACAGGAACCGTCACCGTTCCCGACAACAACCAGATGCTTTTCACATCCATTCCCTATGAAGACGGCTGGACCGTCACAGTGGATGGAGAGAAGGTGGAGGCATCTTCCTTTGCCGATGCTTTCCTTTGCCTGAATCTGACAGCCGGAGAACACACCATCACCATGTCCTACCATACTCCCGGACTTGGCACCGGAATCATACTGTCCCTTGTCAGTCTGGCTCTTATGATTCTGGCTCTGAAATTCTGGGATGTTTATCTGAGAAAGCAGCGGCGTAAAATTCGTATGGCAAAAAAACGCCAGATATCTCAGGCAGAGCAGAACCTGGAAAGAATCCGGATGGAAGAAAACATTTCCGGCCTGGAAACGGATACCATGGAAACGACATCTGCACAAAATGACTCCATCGAAGAGATTCTTTTGGAGGACGAAGAATTTCTGGAGGAACCAGACTCTTTGCCGAAATAAAACGAATGCTTTCAGGATTTCGGGAGCGTGAAACGCGGAGAAATCCTTTTATATCACGGGGTCAAATCTTTTTGACCCAACATCACAATATATGAAAAAGGAGATATCACCATGAAATTATGGGGTGGAAGATTTACAAAAGAAACGGATCAGCTTGTTTATGAATTCAACGAGTCCTTATCCTTTGACCAACGTCTGTATCATCAGGACATCCGCGGCAGCATTGCTCATGTTACCATGCTGGCACGCCAGGGAATTCTGACCGTGGCAGAAAGGGATGAGATTCTGGCCGGTCTGAACAGCATTCTCACGGATCTGGAATCCGGAAAACTGGAATTTGATCCTCAGTACGAAGACATCCACAGCTTTGTAGAAGCCAATCTGATTGAAAGAACAGGGGATGTGGGCAAGAAGCTGCACACAGGACGGAGCCGTAATGACCAGGTTGCTCTGGACATGCGTCTTTACATCCGTGATGAGATTCCTGTATTTACAGACCTCCTGGAAACGCTTTGTCAGACTATCCATCGTATCATGGATGAGAATCTGGAAACCTATATGCCTGGATTTACCCATCTGCAGAAGGCTCAGCCTACCACATTGGCTCATCATTTCGGTGCTTATTATGAAATGTTCAGCCG
>JAQXIM010000070.1 GCA_029007785.1 Clostridiales bacterium
GACCTGGCAGGTGGGAGATCAGCCGGCCAGATCGGAAAGCTATACCTACCATTCCACGGATGGAAGTCTGAAGCGAATGGTGACCGGTATGGGGGAGACGATCCAGTATACCTATGATGCCCTCAAACGTCCCTCCGCGCAAACCGGTTCCAAGATCACCCGCAAGTTTACTTATGTGGATTTGAGCAGTACCCGAACGACTGCCCAGATCAAAGATCTGACTTATGATTACGGAGGAACGCAGAATGCCCGATCGTATCATTATACGTATGATGGGAATGGAAATCTATCCGGAATTCAGATCAACGGCACGGAGACGGCCTCTTATGTCTATGATTCCTCGGGACAGCTGACGGAAGAGAATCTCCCGGAACAGGGGCTTCGATATGAGTATACGTACGATGCTTTTGGAAATATCACCCAGGTGGAGGCCTGGGAGGAGGATGAGAGCACGCCGTTCCTCAGCCGAACCTATACCTATGGCAATTCCCAGTGGCTGGATCAGCTGACCGGATGGGACAATCATACGATTTCCTATGATGAAGCAGGGAATCCTCTGAACTGGTATTCCGGTGAAAAAGACTGGAGCTTATCCTGGGAAGGGAAGACCCTGGCTGGCGCCTCTTCCGCCTCCGGAGATACCATCACGTTCTCCTATGACATGGATGGGCAGAGAAGCCGTAAGGTGGTCAACGGAGTCACGCATCAGTACCTGATGCAGGGAACGAATGTCGTATATGATGCATGCAATGGACACTGTCTGGAATTTATCTATGACAATGTCGGACAGCCCTATGGATTCTATTACGATGGGACACCGTATTATTATGTGATCAATCAGCAGGGCGATGTGGAAAAGATCCTGAACAGCCAGGGAAGTGAACTGGTTACCTATATCTACAATGCCTGGGGAAAACCGATTTCGATTCAGGATACCAGCCCGAACCAGATCGGGAGCATTAATCCGATTCGATATCGCGGGTATTACTACGATTCCGAGACGGGGCTCTATTATGTATCCAGCAGGTATTATGATCCTGAGATTGGTCGGTTTATTTCCCCGGATACAATAGATGTTCTAACTGCCACCCCTATGGGGCTGACGGATAAAAATCTTTATGCGTACTGTGATAATAACCCTGTCGTACGAGTTGATTGCGGTGGGGATTTTTGGGAAACGACTTTTGATGTTATTTCTCTTGGGGCAAGTATTGTTGAAGTTTGTGTAACCCCTACTGACCCGTGGGCATGGGCGAGTCTTGTTGGAGATGCTGTTGACCTTATTCCCTTTGTAACAGGTGTTGGCGAAGCAACACGAGCAGTAAAAACAACAATTAAGGTTGTGGATAACACATCAGATGTTGTTACTTCAGCAAAAACTATTTATCGAACAGCGGATGCAGCCAGTGATATTCGAAAAGCAACTGGGTCATATGAAATTCTGTATAAAAGTGGGTACAATTATATTGGTAAAGGTGGCTTTAAGAGAGCAATCACATCCGCTATGGAAAAGGTAGCAATGTATGGGGACGAGGTTTCCTCTATTATGTGGAAATCTGCTCCCAATAGCAGAGCAGCTTTTATTGATGAGTACTTGATGCAAAAAAGATTTGGCGGCGTCCAGAGCAACAAAAAAAGTCTTTTAACATATAACAAGATATGGAGTCCCGGAAGGAGATATTATGGTGATTGATGATATTGAAGAGGTGATTACAGATGGCAGTATCTTGATAGATAGATGCATAATTCGTGATGGCTTTGTTTTCACGGCAATCACACATCCCGGAAATGTATATGATGCCATTGTTATAAGACATCCACAAAATGCCCCTTGCTTCTCTCCAAAAATGAAAAGATCTTCACGCAGTTTGAAAGAACACATGGATTTCATTCAAAGCAATAAAATCGAAAAGGCACTAATCATAGCCGAAAATGTCGATTTTATTACCATGTGTCCAACTTTAAAACATTTGTCGGTTATACCTGCAGATAGTGCCGGTGATAAATTCGATTACTCTCCTTTATACAGAATGCCGCAAATCAAGAGCCTGTCGTGTTCTACGGTATACGGTTTTAGAGAAGAGTTTTCGACTTGTATTGATTGTTCCCAAATAAACGGGCTGGAAGATATCCATGCAACAGATTCTGGATTTAAAAATTTCAATGCAGTTAGGACTTTAAAAAGTTTGGGGCTCTCAGGTTATAAACAGCAGGACTTGTCTGATGCGTTTGTCAGTTCAATATTGGATACGCTTATGGTCATTCATTGTAAGATAAAATCATTAGAGGGTATCCAAAGATCGCAAAAAATGCAATGCTTGTATTTGTATTATAATCGGTCTTTGCGTGATATCAGTCAAGTGCAGCATGTGAAACAGACCCTTAGGGCATTACGCATTGAAAACTGTCCAAAAATCGAGGATTTTTCCGTGTTGGGTCAATTAGAGAATCTGGAACTTTTGGAACTTTCTGGGAGTAATGAATTACCGGATCTTAGTTTTCTTAAAACAATGAAAAACCTTAAGACTTTTGTGTTTAATATGAATGTACGGGATGGGAATCTGTTGCCTTGCTTAGATTTGTCATATGTCTATTCTGAGAAAAACCGTAAGCATTATACCCTAAAAGATCATGATCTTCCGAAAGGTGAATATGCGAGGGGGAATGATAATATTGAGAAGTGGAGAAGACTGGAATAGCCAACTATCAGATGTTGAAGCAATATTTGAATTCAATGGTACGAGAAGAGCCCCAGCGAATGATGGTTACAGGCCAGCTCATTTAGTTAAAGATAACTATTTAACCAAAGTAACCAAAGGGATTCATCATTATTACAGTGGTGAATCTGTTCCTCCAAATGGCACAGTAAAGGAGACAATCACAGTAAATGGTAAATAACACGTCTCCTTGACAACAAGGTGCCAGCCCGAAGGCTGGCACCGAAGTGTTATTCTTGTTTCGTTTGTCTACACCGATCCGGTAACTCTGGGGACCAGGGCATTAGCCTTGTCAGCACATCCTCGGGAACATTCCCTCTCGGATATTGCATCAATTCTGTCAGATGTTGAAGCAATGTTTGAATTCAATGGTACGAGAAGAACCCCAGCGAATGATGGTTACAGGCCAGCTTATTTAGTTACTAAAATGTTGAAGTTTTGAGTTTGATGAAAGGGGTATGATATGAATATTGTACACATGAGCGGAATTTCAAAAAAATATCCAGCATCCACCAGTGAAATCTTTGCTCTTCGTCAGGTGGACTTTCAGGTAGAAGAAGGTGAATTTGTTGCAATCATGGGCAGAAGCGGTTCCGGAAAATCTACGCTGCTCAACATTATCGGAACCTTGATCAAACCGACCACCGGAGAATACTTTTTGCGCGGGGAGCGCGTGGATCAGATGTCGGAGGATCAGATTCTTGCCCTTCGCAGGAAAGAAATAGGTTTTGTATTTCAGCAGTACCGCTTATTTCGCTCCTATTCCGTTTGGGAAAATATCTGTATGCCATTGGCATTGGATCAGGTAGAAGTCGATGCAGATTATTTACAGGAATTGGCATCCCGATGCGGAATCGCGGATAAACTGGATAATTATCCTGAACAGCTGTCCGGTGGAGAACAACAGAGAGTAGCTCTGATTCGTGCGATGGCCCACAAGCCGGCAGTCGTATTGGCAGATGAGCCAACCGGCAATTTGGATTATAAGACAGGAATGGCTATTATGCAGCTAATGGAGGACTGCCGTCGGGAATTTGGACAAACCATCATTATGGTAACTCATGACAAGGAATCCGCCGACTATGCAGATCGATTAGTTATCCTGGAGGATGGCAAGATCATCGTCTGAGAAAGCCGAATCCAGATGAATCGATACGCTAAAAATGTAATAATCTTCGGAAAGGAGGACCAAAATTGGAGAATATACCTCAAAATTCCAAGTTAAGACCAACTTCGAATAACAAAGTCAAGCATCGTATCCCCGGAATGCGTCGCTGGAAGAAAAATCGTGGTCAGTTCTGGCTGATCCTGGTTTTCATGACCCTTTGCTTTCTGTTGATGGAGATCACATTCCTTTTCAGCGACAGTATGGGATATACTCTGCAAGAACATCGGCTGGATGCCTATGGCGAATGGCAATATGCAGTTGAGAACATTTCAGAAACCGAAGAAGAAAACATACGAAGTCTTTCTTTATTGGAGGATGCCGGAGCGATATGGGTTGCCGGTGATATTGTATCAAAAGAAATCGCGGATACGACGTGCCTTGGCGGTATGGATGCGGAAGCGCTTCGCCTGGGCCGCATATCTTTGCTGGAAGGCCATTTCCCGGAAAATGGCGGTGAGGCAGTCATCGAAGCCTCTATTCTGGAAAAAATGGACGGTCAGTTGGGGGATGAGTATACCTTTGAAATCGAACTTCCACCCACCCACAGCCATCCCAGCATTGAAACATATTCCATCACAGTTACTGTTTGTGGTGTGATCAAGGATTACTCCGCCGGTTGGTGCATCAGCGATCTTCCCGGAGTATTGGTTACGGAAGAAACCGCAGAGCCAGAAAACCGCTCGCTGCCGCATAAGGAGATCTCCGATCCGGAAGATTCAAGGAAGCAGTATACCCTATTGGTAAAAGGAACGACAAATACAGAGAACCTGCGGAGATCGATCCAAAGCATGGATCTTGAAAACGGATGGCTGTCCGGCAATGAATATGCGTATCCGGAAATGGCAGAAGGCGTGGATCGCTTACAAAATATTCTTCACATTCTACTCCTGTTTATTCTGGGGGTTAATACACTGATCCTATATGTAGTAATCCGTTATTCCGTCAGAAGCCGACGTCAGGAGTGGAGAGATCTTTATGTGTTGGGTGCAACCGTAAGACGGCTCAGAGGACTGCTTGTTCGGGAGGGGCTGTTTTTCTGCCTGATCGCCATGGTATCAGGGTTTCTTCTGGCGGTTCTGGCATTTTTTACGATCTCTGCAATACTTCCCAATCTGTTGGATCTGCAGCTGCATTTTGTCTTTTCTTTTAAGAATACCGTATGGGCACTGGTGCTGGGAAGTGTTTCGGTTATTCTTGCTTACCTGATCCCGATCCTGGGAATTCGCAGACTGGCAACAGGTACTCCAATTCAGGAGAAGAAACGGATGGTACGCCGCAGAACAAAGCAGAAAAGAAAAGCAGTCGGCTGGTCGGCGATCTGGATTCGCAGTTGGGGAGAACGACCCCTTGGAGCTGTTGCTCAGATGCTCTTACTATGCGCGATCCTGCTTCTCCCCTGCATTGGTGTGGAAATGATATGGGAAACTGCCCAGGAAGTACCAGGCTACTACGACCGGCAAGGTGGAACCTATGTATGGGATAGCCACAATGATACATTTTCCAAAACAAAAGTGGAAAAGTTAGAATCTATCTATGGAGTCGAAGATGTTCGGGCATGGCATCGGTATTTCTCATATCCACAAGAACAAACGGAAGGATATGAAGTAGTGATCGATCTGCAGAACTATCAAAACGATGCGTATATTCAAATGGTTTTGTCAGAACAAAAGGAGTCCCAACATTCGATCACAGTAGATATTCAAGCGAGGATCGCGGAAATTATCCAGAGTGAAGATGATACCTTTTTGGATGCCTATAAACTGGATGAAAGCAGCAGTATTTCAAGGGAATCTGATCTGGAAAATGGCTATTATCCAATTACACTTTTAGGAACCTCCAGTGAAAACGAGATACAGCGGTGTCTGCGGAATCTGGCAGAAGGCTCAGAAAATGAGCAGGCTTTTCGCGAAGGGGACGGCGCGATACTTATTTTACATCCCGCTCTTTTAAAGGAAGGAAACTATCGTAAATGGAAAATCAATTCTGACGAAGAGGGAGAGTATCTCATCACCCAGGGAATTGATGTTGGCAGCGTACTCAGGGTACGAGTGGATGGCAGTTGGATGGAGATACCCGTCTCGGGAATCATTTACGACTTTGATGGAATGGATGGTGAGGCTCCATTTTCATATAACCCGATCAGCCTGGTCTGCAGTGATGGTTTATTCGAGTCA
>JAQXIM010000071.1 GCA_029007785.1 Clostridiales bacterium
TGGTTTTATTGTTCGTGAATGTGCAAGAAAACCCAGTAATTTCCGTTCTCAAGTCAGCCTTCGGGATTTTTTGTTAGACCAGGGAGTAACAGGAATCTGCGGAATTGATACCCGGGCTCTGACGAAGATTCTTCGTGAAAAAGGAACCATGAACGGTATGATTACTACCAATGAAAACTATTCCATGGAAGATGTTCTGTTCCGCATCAAAGCATACAAGCAGTGTCATGTTGTGGAAAGAACCACCTGCCCGGAATCTTATGTCCTGCCCGGTGATGGATATCGGGTTGCGTTAATGGATTTTGGTGCAAAGGCAAATATTGCCAGAAGTCTCAATCAAAGAGGATGTCAGGTAACGGTTTATCCTGCTTTTACGACGGCAGAAACCATTTTGGAGCAGAATCCGGATGGCATTATGCTCAGCAATGGCCCTGGAGATCCCAAGGAGTGCAGAGACATTATTCAGGAAGTCAAGAAGCTGTACGAATCTGGAATTCCCATTTTTGCCATCTGTCTGGGACATCAGCTGATGGCTCTGGCCAACGGCGGAGATACCCAGAAGATGCATTTTGGTCATCGCGGCGGCAATCATCCTGTCAAGGATCTGTCTACAGGACGCTGTTATATTACATCTCAGAACCATGGTTATGTAGTAAAACCGGAGACCATGGATCCTCAGATTGCAAAACCTGCCTTTTGTAATACGAACGACGGCAGCAATGAAGGACTGGAGTATTTGCAGAAACCTGTTTATACGGTTCAGTTCCATCCGGAGGCCTGCCCCGGACCTCACGATACTAGCTACTTGTTTGATCGTTTTATTCAGATGATGGGAGGAGATAAATAATGCCTAAGAATCAGAATATTAAAAAAGTACTGGTAATTGGTTCCGGACCAATCGTCATCGGACAGGCTGCCGAGTTTGACTACGCAGGTACTCAGGCATGCCGTGCGCTGAAAGAAGAAGGAATTGTGGTTGTTCTGGTTAATTCCAACCCGGCAACCATTATGACAGATAAAGATATTGCTGACATGGTCTATATTGAACCTTTGACGGTTCCGGTTTTGGAAAAAGTAATTGAAATTGAAAAGCCGGACAGCATTCTTCCCACTCTGGGCGGCCAGGCAGCCCTCAATCTGGCCATGGAGCTGGAGGAAAACGGATTCCTGAGAGAGCATGGAGTAAAACTCATCGGAACCACACCTCTGACTATCAAAAAGGCAGAGGACCGTCAGGAATTCAAGTCCACCATGGAAAAGATTAATGAACCGGTGGCTGCTTCCAAGGTTGTTACCAATGTGGAAGATGGTATTGCTTTCTCTCAGGAGATTGGATACCCGGTTGTTCTTCGTCCTGCCTATACTCTGGGCGGAAGCGGCGGCGGAATTGCTCATAACCAGGACGAACTGGAAACCATTCTGAGCAATGGTCTCCGTTTGAGCCGTGTTGGTCAGGTACTGGTAGAACGCTGCATTGCCGGTTGGAAAGAAATTGAATATGAAGTAATCCGTGACGGAGCAGGAAACTGCATTACCGTATGTAATATGGAGAATTTCGATCCGGTTGGTGTTCATACCGGTGACAGTATCGTTGTAGCACCTTCCCAGACTCTGAGTGACAAGGATCACCAGATGCTGAGAACCTCTGCTCTGAATATTATTACGGAACTGGGTATTACCGGTGGCTGCAACGTTCAGTATGCCCTGAAACCGGACAGCTTTGAATACTGTGTTATTGAGGTAAATCCCCGTGTAAGCCGTTCCTCTGCTCTGGCTTCCAAGGCAACAGGATATCCCATCGCCAAGGTTGCTGCCAAGATTGCTCTCGGCTATACTCTGGATGAGATTCCCAATGCAGTTACAGGAAAAACTTATGCCATGTTTGAGCCGACTCTGGATTACTGTGTAGTAAAGATTCCGAAATGGCCTTTCGATAAATTTATTTATGCCCAGAAGACTCTGACCACCCAGATGAAGGCAACGGGTGAGGTTATGAGTATTTGTACCAATTTTGAAGGTGCTTTGATGAAGGCGATCCGTTCCCTGGAACAGAATACCTATGGCTTACAGAGAAAAGAGTACGAAGATGTTCCCGGCGGTGATCTGAGAAAACTCCTTCTTCGTGTAGACAGCCGCAGAGTTTTTGTTATTGCAGAAGCACTGCGCCGCGGTATCACTCTGGATGAAATCCATGAGGTAACCCAGATTGATCCCTGGTTTCTGGATAAAATTGCTCATCTGGTGGAAGTGGAGCAGAAACTTCGCCGCGATTATCTGAATCCGGAAGTTCTGCTGGAAGCGAAGAAACTGGAATTCCCCGACCGCTGCATCTCCAATCTGACCGGTCTGCCGGAAGATGAAGTATACAAGATGAGAATGGAGAACGGTATTGTAGCAGCATATAAGACGGTTGATACATGTGCGGCCGAGTTTGACGCAGAGACTCCTTACTATTATTCCTGCTTTGATGGAGTGAATGAAGTAGAAACTTCCCACGACAGAAAGAAAGTAATGGTCCTTGGTTCCGGTCCCATTCGAATTGGTCAGGGTATTGAGTTTGACTACTGCTCTGTTCACAGTGTATGGGCACTGGCTGCAGAAGGTTATGAAACTATTATTGTAAATAACAATCCGGAAACCGTAAGTACGGATTTTGATATCGCAGATAAACTGTATTTTGAGCCGCTGACTGCAGAAGATGTTCGAAGCATTGTAGAACTGGAAAAACCGGACGGTGCGGTGGTTCAGTTCGGCGGACAGACTGCCATTAAGCTGACCAAGGATTTGATGGAAATGGGTGTTCCCATTCTTGGTACTGCTGCCAAGGATGTGGATGCGGCAGAAGACAGAGAACTCTTTGATGCCATTCTGGAAGAATGCAATATTCCCAGACCTGCTGGAAGAACTGTATTTACCGCTGCCCAGGCTGTAAAGGCTGCCAGAGAACTGGGATATCCGGTTTTGGTTCGTCCTTCC
The DNA here is from genome assembly GCA_029007785.1 of Clostridiales bacterium. GTDB lineage: Bacteria > Bacillota > Clostridia > Lachnospirales > Lachnospiraceae > UBA3305. Next base: position 2,977 of record JAQXIM010000071.1, read on the forward strand.
TATGTATTGGGCGGTCAGGGAATGCATATCGCCGTTTCGGATGAAGA
>JAQXIM010000072.1 GCA_029007785.1 Clostridiales bacterium
GAAGACAGCGGACTGACCGAAGAAAAGTTTGGAAAGGAAGTCGCCGGTTACGGCGGCTACAATTCCGGCAGCCAGTATGGTGCGGTCGAAGGTGTGGTGGATCTCTTCCAGAATAAAAATAATACCGGACAGGGGAGCGTTAAAAGCAGCAGCAAGACCGGCTCCGGCACCGCAGGAAATCAGACGTCTTTCCCTGGTTTTGTCAAGGGATCGATTTCTGGCGATTCCTTTGGCGGCCATGGCTCCCAGCTGAATGGAGGGGCCTTCCCGTCCCAGGGACATTCCGCCGATGATGCAGAGGGTTCCGCTGAAGAGTTTGGTGACGATGACTTTCCACCAGGAGGGATCCAGATATCCCCGGATTTCTCCCGATACCTGGGGAATACCGCTGCCGGCAGCCATGGGTTCCCAGCGCATGGTAATGCCGACAATGATGCCGAGGATAATCAGAATAAGAAACCATCCGGCGATCAGGAGAGGGTTTCCCTTGATAAATGCCAGAATCTGGCGGAGAATCGTTTCTGCATTAGTGAGCAGAAAACGATACAGAATAGAAACCAGACCGGCAGCTGCGCCGGCCAGAAGTCCATCAGTAACAAAGATGAGACTTTCCGTTTTTTTGTTTTCTAAAATGTGCAGAGATTCGTTTTTTCGTTTTTTCATTTGTTTTCCCAGCTTTTTCGTTTTTGATATAAATACCTGTACGACATCGGATTTCTTATCATAAAATCCAAAAAGATTATAAACAAAGCATAATTAAAAGACAAGAGAGATTTCCAGCAAAAAGGAAGAAAAGCAGACAATATGGTGTCTTGCAAAACCGTAAGGTTGTGGGTATACTGATAACAGATAAAAATATGAAAAACAGCGATTTTTCTGGTAACTTATAAGGGACGAAGAGAGCATAAAAAGGGATGATTGGCGAAAGGGGACGTGGATCATCCAATGGAGGAAGGAATTCGTATGAGAAAAATTTGGAAATATGGTTTGGCGCTGCTGCTGGGTCTTTGTTTTTTGGCAGGTCCTGCAGATGTTTTTCCTTTGTTGGGGAATATGGAGGCAGAGGCTGCTGTTTCTTTTCTGAAAACACCGGTGTTGGAGAGTGCGGAGGGGAAGAGCAATCGGATTGTTGTGACCTGGAAGACGGTTAAGAGAGCCGATTTCTATCTGATTTACCGCAAAGAGGCAGGAAAAAAATATGAGAAGGTGGCTGTTCAGTCAGCCTATGATGAAACTTCTTATGTGGACAGAACGGTGAAGCCGGGAAGACTTTATACTTATACCGTAGTTGCGGCGGAAAAGAGCACGGGAATCACGGTGAAGAGTGATTATAATAAGGAAGGTGTTTCTGCCAGGGTGAAGATTCCTGCAGTGGAGCTTCAGAAACTGGAAATGAAATCGGGTCGTGCTGTCCTGAAGTGGAAGGCCATGCAGGATGTAACCGGATATCGGATTTACCGGAAAGACAACGGTGGTTCCTACCAATTGGTAAAGGAAATCACCGATGTAGGTACAACGTCCTGGAAGGATAGTAAACTGGAGAGCGGCCATACGTATACCTATACGGTGCAGGCCTGGTATCAGGATGGTAATGAGATCGTAAAGGGAAAATACGACAGCACGGGTCTTTCTTTGTATGTGGAGGTTCCCGGTACGAAACTGGTTTCTGCTCAGACAGGAAGCGGAAACATTATGGTTCGATGGGAACGGATTCCCGAAGCAGATGGATATATTATTTATCGGAGAGAAGAGGGCGGCAGTTATCACAAATGCATAACGGTGACGAATACGACCATGGACTATTGCTGGGATACCGATGCCGTTCCGGGTATCCGTTATTCCTATGCACTGCGAACTTATAAGTTGGTGGATGGGAAAGCGGTAAAGAGTCAGGCTTCTTATCTGGATGGAGAAATTCTTTGCCTGCCGGAAGCTCCTTTATTTACCGGTCTGAAGAAAAACACTTGGAAAGATGTTTTGACCTGGACAGAAGTGGAGGGAGCAGACGGTTATATCCTCTATAAAAAAAGTGCTGAGACAGGAAAGAAATGGGAAAAAGCAGCGGTTGTCAATAAAAATACGACGGAATATAAGTTGATTCGATATGAAGGAGGAACCACCACCTATGCGGTGCGGGCCTTTGTAAAGCTATCGAAGAATATTGCTCTTAGTCTGGATTATGACACCATCAGCAATAAGACGAGAAAGTATACAGATGAAAATATTCTCTTCGATGGAGACAGTATTACCTGGGGATATACCTGGGGGAAGGAACGGGCAGAGGTAACATTTCCCGATCGTGTGTCCCAGATCACCGGATGTGATTATACCAATGTGGGGGTGAGCAACAGTACGGTGGCTCGCCGGAGTTCTTCGGACCAGAAAAGTCTGGTGGCCCGAGCGAAGAGCGGAGAAACCGATTATCGTGGATATTCCGTGATTTGTATTGCTGCCGGTACCAATGATTACAATTATGATGTCCCCATGGGAGTATTGGGTGATGATTCGGAACAGACTTTCTTTGGAGCCTGGGAAAATATTTTTATGGAAATCCGCAGACAGAATCCCGATGCCAAGGTGGTATTGGTTACACCGGTATATCGGGGAAGATATCAGTCGGATTGGTCTCAGGTGGGAATGAAATGTAAAAATTCCTGCGGATATACGCTGGAGGATTATACAGAGGCCATTCGGAGAGTAGCAAACCGTCATGGTGCTTACGTTTATAATTCATCGGTGAATGGTGTTATTACGAAGGCAAATTATCGTATGAGTACTTTTGATTCTTTGCATCCGGTTCGGGAAACTTATGCAAAAATGGGCGAACTAATCGCTGATTTTATGATACAGGAAGTATTTTAACCGATAAAACTCAAATATTCAGATCAAGGAGGAATGGAAATGATTCTTTGTGCAGCGACAATGGTAACAGGTGATGGAAGTACCGTACTTCATAATGCAGCTCTTCGGGTGGAAGGAACCCGGATTACGGAGGTGGGAAGCGCAGAAAAACTGCGGCAGGCTTATCCGGCGGATGAAGTTATCGACTATGGAGAAGCAACCATCCTTCCCGGTTTAATGGATATGCATGTCCATTTTGGATATTATTACAGCCAGCCGGATATTTATGAATATAATGATTTTATGATCGCTTATTATGCTCAGGAACAGGCCAAGAAGGCTTTGGAGCTGGGAATTACCACCGTTCGTGATGTATCCTCTCCTTCCGGTCTGCTTCAGAATATGAGAAAGGCAGCCCAAAAGGGATACATTGAAGCACCGCGTATTATCCATACCGATACGGGAATTTGTATGACCGGCGGACATGGCCACGATGATGGTATTGTGGAAGCCGATGGAGAATGGGAAATCCGTAAGGAGATTCGTAAGCAGCTCCGGGACGGTGCCGATTGGGTTAAGATTCTTACAAGCAACCGGGAGAGTATGCCTGAATACACCCAGGAAGAGCTGAATGCTGCCGTAGATGAGAGTCATCGAAGACATGCGAAGGTGGCTGTTCATGCAGGGCTTCAGCCGGCGATCCAGATGTGTATTGACGCCGGATTCGATACCATCGAGCATGGAACCTTCCTCACTGAGGATCAGGTGAAACAGATGGCAGCCAATGGACAGGCCTGGGTGCCTACCATTACTGCATATACGGTTTTGTATGAATACTGCAAAGAGCAGGTGGAGAAAGGTGTCGATAAGACGAATCGGATTGCTGCCAAGGCTATGCGTGACATTGCGTTCTTTGAACCGGCTTACTGGGCTTATCGAAACAATTTCAAAAAGTTTTATGATACGGGCGTAACGGTTCTGGCCGGTACCGATATGGTACTTTACGGAGCTCCGGTTCTTCCTCTTGCCAGGGAACTGTCTCTTATGGTGGAATATGGAATTACACCGGTTCAGGCTATTGCCACGGCTACGGGAAATCCTGCCCGTGTACTCGATCTGGAAGATACGGTGGGAACCCTCAAAGCAGGTCTGGAAGCCGATCTTATGATCGTACAGGGAAATGCAGCCGAAGATATTGGAGCATTAAACCATATTGCAGATGTTTATCAGGCAGGAAAACGTGTTGTTCGCAGAGACGAAGCATAATAGAAGTTCAATGCCGCCATATTTGGAACAGAAAGGGTAATGACGTTCTTTACCTGACAGAAGAGAGGAGAACGGAAAATGACAGAAATAGAAACCCTAAAACAATGGGTGGAAGAAAGTCAGCAGATCGTGTTTTTTGGGGGTGCAGGGGTATCTACGGAAAGCGGAATTCCCGATTTCCGAAGCACCGATGGTTTGTACCATCAGCAGTATGATTATCCGCCGGAGGAGATACTCAGTCACACTTTCTTCATGAAAAATCCGGAAGAATTCTATCGTTTTTACTGGAACAAGATGATAGCAGAAGAGGCCAGACCCAATGCAGCCCATCGGGCCTTGGCGAAGCTGGAGGAAGAAGGAAAACTGAAGGCTGTGGTGACACAGAATATTGACGGTCTTCACCAGATGGCAGGAAGCAAACGGGTGTACGAGCTCCATGGCTCGGTTCATCGGAATCACTGTATGAGATGCGGTCAGAAATATCCTCTATCTAAGATTAAAGTGCGGGAGGGAATTCCTCGCTGTCAGTGCGGAGGAATTATCAAACCCGATGTGGTGTTGTATGAAGAAGGACTGGATGATGATGTGGTAAAAGGTGCATGCAGCAGTATTTCCCAGGCAGATATGCTGATCATCGGCGGTACTTCCCTTACCGTATATCCGGCGGCTGGATTCGTGAATCTTTTTCATGGAAAGTATCAGGTACTGATCAATAAATCGCCGACACCCATGGATCGTCAGTCGGATCTGGTAATTGCTGACAGTATTGGTAAAACCCTGGAGGTATTTTTATAAATGGATATTCAGGTTGGTGATATTATTAAAATGAAAAAACAACATCCCTGCGGAAGCAGTCAGTGGGAAGTACTTCGGGTTGGCATGGATTTTCGGTTGAAATGTCAGGGATGTTCCCATATGATTATGGTTCCCCGAAAGCTGGTGGAGAAAAGTCTGCGCGGTCAATGGCGCAACGGAGAAGAAATCCTACAGGGAATTTCCTGAAATTTGTCTAAACGTGATGACAAAACAGAGATTGTGTTGTATGATGTGAGAGAATTGTTGGTATTCGCCGTGCTGTTTAGACGAAGGACAGGACATTGGTAAGAATCTGTCTGAAAACAGAAGAAAAATTACCTATAGGGTATTCGGAACAGGGGGGAAAAAGATGGAAGCATTGCTGAATATGCTGCAGGCACTTCATCCGGAAGTGGATTTTGAAACTTGCGACACATTGATGGACGACGAGATTCTGGATTCCGATGATTTAGAAGTGTTATTGGCTGGCATTTCCCGGGAATATGACGTGCAGATTCCGGAGGAAGAGGTCAATGAAGAGAACTTTAATTCTGCAGAGACGATTTATGATCTGATTGAAAGCCTTTCTGAATAGACAAGGGTAAGAATGTTGTATCCATCCGGTGCATAAGAGATTACCTCAGAAATAAGAAAACGACAGGACAGATATGGATGTCAGAATGACAACCGTATCTGTCTTGTGTTGCTTTGCATCAGAAAGAAGCATTTTTCCGGCTGTTCGGTATTTTGTGTGGATTTGTATATTTCATCAGGGAGGAAACAGTGAATTTAGAATTTAAAAAATTGGAAGCAGAGGATATTCCGGCATTGACGCCTTTCTTTTTACTCCGTTCCAATTTATCTTGCGATAGTGTCATTTTTGACAGTTATCTATGGAGAGATTATTATCAGGTAGAATTTACCGTGGTGGAAAATACTGCTGTATTGATGAAGATGAAGGAAAATGGAGAAACTTATGGAGCCTTGCCTATTTGTCGGGATTCTCAGATGGATTTCTATTTTCAAATGCTGGAAAAATACTTTCATGAGCAGTTGGGGGAGCCGATAAAGGTATATGGTGCAGATGAAAAAGGATTGGATTTCCTTCATCTGGATCCGGCCAGGTTTGAAATTCGGGAACAGGTGGATCAAGCCGATTATATCTATGATGCGGAAAGTCTTCGAACTCTTTCAGGAAGAAAATACCATAAGAAAAAGAATAATCTCAATGCGTTCTTTCGGGCTTATGAAGGGCGATGGGAGTATCGGAGATTGTACCGGGAATCCAGAGATGAGATTTGGGCCTTTTTGAAACGATGGGCCAGAGGAAAAGAAGAGGACGGCCATCAGGGCGAGGTGGAAGAGCATCTGGAGGCGGAGATGCGGGGACTTCGTGATTATCTGAATCATATGGAAGTATTTAATTCGGTGATGGCCGGTATTTATATTGACGGACAATTGGAAGCATTTACCATTGGCAGCTACAATCCGGTGGATCGGATGTCGGTGGTTCATGTGGAAAAGGCCAACGGAGATATTCGTGGGCTTTACACAGCAATTAATCAGCAGTTTCAGCAGAATGAGTTTCCCAATGCTCTGCTGGTGAATCGGGAGGATGATGTGGGTTTGCCTTCTCTTCGGAGAGCCAAGGAATCCTATCATCCCATTATGATGGGGAAGAAATATGATATTATCTGCCGGAACACGGCAGATGCAGGAAAGTCTGAGTAAGAATAGAAATAGATAGAAAAGACTAAAGATGTGAGGGATATCATATGAAACAGAGCTATGAGAGATACGAAAAGAGTCTGGCCCAGAAAAGGGATATTCGGGATTCGAGAGCTTTGTGGGAAGAAGTTTTCGCCGAGGATTCAAAAGAGTTTCTTGATTATTATTACTGTTGGATTGCACCACACAACAAAATGGAGACGCGGCGCCATGCAGGAGATCTGGTTTCCATGATTCATTGGAATCCGTATATTCTAAAGAACGGGAATATGTTGTGGAAGAGTTATTATCTGGTAGCGGTGGCAACCAAAAAGGAATTTCGTCATCGTGGATACATGGCAGGACAATTGAGGGATGGATTCCGCCGGTTCTATAGGGAGGAAATTCCCTTTCTGTTTTTGATGCCGGCCAATAAGGATATTTATTTGCCCTTTGATTTTCGCTTCATTTATGATAAAACAGAAGTAGAATTGCTGTCTCCGGCAGACTGGACTTGCCGGAAAGGGGAACTGACGGGAAAACGGGCCGGGGAAACCGATTATGGTCAGCTGGCAGAGTTTCAGGAAAGACAGCTGTCCCGTCGTTACGGAATTTTTACCCGGAGAACGGAAGAGTATCTGCGTCGAATGCAGGCAGAATGTGAATCCGAAGGCGGCGCTCTGGAATGTATGTATGAAGGAGAAAGGCTGGTCGGCTGCTTCAGCTGGTGGGGCAGTGAGGAAGAGATTGAGGTTCGGGAATGGATCATGGATGAGACCTGGGAAGACCTGGAACATCGTAATGAGGCGATGGCTCTTCTGTGCCGAATGCTGCCGGAATGTCAGAAGGTAAAGGTGGCTGCTTCCGGATGGATGGGAGAAAAACGTCCTGCTATTATGGGGCGTATCATTCATCTTCCCTCTTTTTTACAGGGTTTTCACAGCAAGACTCCTATTTCTGTTCGTCTCCAGGTGGAGGATTCTTTTATCCCGGAAAACCACGGAACCTTTTTATGGAACTTAGGTCCCGGGGAAACAGAAGTAGTAAAGCTTCCGGAGACATCCATGGCCGAGATGGAACCGACGGAAATAGGGGGAGAGATTGGAGATCTGTTCCAGTGGCTCTCTGGTTATTTGCCGGCAGAATGCTGCAGTCAGCTCTGGATGACGGAATCAGGAAAGAAAAAAGCACAGGAAATAGAGATACTTTCCGGTGTTTTTTTGAATGAAATTGTATAAATGACGGAATGATCCGTTTGGGATGATGATCAGCAGCTCTTGGGGGAGAGGACAGGAGAATCAATCATCCCGGGAGGAAAATTATGAAGAGACATAAAGCAAGCATACCGAAACAGGTGTTGTCTCAGCAGAGGATTTCCATGGTGAGAATTCTGCAGATGAATTCCCAGGAATTGGAACAGTTCATTATACAGCAGGAGGTGGAGAACCCCCTTATTGATTTGGAGAAAGTTCAGGAAGAGACGGATCGCCATCTGGAGATTCAGCGAAAGCTGGAATGGCTGAAGGCTTCTGATGAGCAGAATCGGGTGTACTATCGGGATGAGATTAAAGAGGAAGCCGAGCGGGAAGCCTGGAGTGTTTCTGTGGAGGATGAGAATCTGGCAGACTTTGTTATGTCTCAGCTTTCTTCCGTATGCCGGAATGACAGGGATCGGGAAGTTCTCTATTTTATGGCTGAATCCTTGGATTCCCACGGATATCTGGAAGAAAATCTTCGATCCATATGTGAGAAATTTGATTTGTCGGAAAATGAAGCTTCCCATTACCTTTATCTTCTGCAGTCAGCGGAACCCACAGGGATTGGTGCGCGAAATCTGAGGGAATGTCTTCTTCTTCAGCTGGATCGAATCCAGCCGTCTTTTCCCATGGCAAGACGTATTGTTTTGGAGTGTTTGGAAGCCCTGGGAAAGAATCAGATTTCTCAGATCAGCAGCTGTCTTGGAATTTCTCTGGAAGAAGCCAGAATGAACTGTGATGTGATCCGACGTTTGAATCCTAAACCGGGCTGCGGTTTCTATTCCCGGGAAAATCTTCGCTACATTCAGCCAGACGTTACCATCATCAAATTCCGGGATTATTTTCAGGTTCTTTTGAATGATGATGCCTATCCTAAAATTATTATCAATCCATACTATAGTCAGATGCTTGAGGATTCCTCTTATTCCGAAGAAACCAGGGAATATATTCGGAATAAGATGAAACAGGCAGAATGGCTGATCCGCTGTATCCAGCAGAGGGGAGACATCCTGGTGGAAGTGATTAAAACGATCCTGACGATCCAGCGTGCTTTTTTTGAAAAAGGACCGGGAAACCGTTATCCCATGCGGTTTCAGGAGGTGGCGAGTCGTTTAAATCTTCCGGAATCCATGGTGAGCAGGGCGGTGCAGGACAAGTATCTTCAATGTGCCTGGGGAATTTATCCCATCAATTACTTCTTTGCCCAGAATCCGGGAAGCAGAGACGATCAGGTGAAAGAAAATACCCCGGAGATGCTTCGGGAGAAAATTCGGCTGATTGTGGATGGAGAGAATAAACAGCATCCTCTCAGCGATCAAAAAATAACAGATTGTCTGGAAGAAATGGGAATTATGGTTTCCCGGCGTACGGTGGCCAAGTACCGCAGTATCATGGGTATTCGGGAAGCCAGCGGAAGACGTGAGTTTTCGTGAAGGAGCCATTTGGAAGAAATAAGGATTTTCGTCGGTACCAAATAGTAAGATTTTCGTCGGTACCGGATGGTAAGAAAGAGAATATACGAATTAAAAAATGAAAAATGAGAAAAGGCTATCCGTTTTCCTGTCATGAAAAAGTGCGGGAAATGGATAGCCTTTTTGCGTTTCCCATCAGAAGAACTGCTGAGGACAGGAAAATTTTTATGGGATAGAACAGGTAAGAAGTCAGGGAGGCGATCAGGGAGAAAATTAGAGAGAAGGTCAGGGAAGGAGGTTGTCATAACAAGTGTACTCGATGCATAGGTTTTAGACAGACAGGGATTATGGTGACAACGATATGGTACGTATTCTGACATTTTTTATGGCGGTGGTGCTTCTGATGACTGGATGCAGTCAGGATGGAGAATCGAAGGTGAAAGATCTGGAATTTACTGTGGTGGCGGCAGATGAAATTCCGGAAGAACTGGCAAGGGTTATTGAGGAGAAGAAAGCCCAGAGTTTTCGCCTTACGTATTGCAGTGATGAAAATCTGTATCTTGTTTGCGGGTATGGAAAACAGGATCGGGGAGGGTACAGCATACAGGTTCAGTCTTTATATCTTACAGAAAACACTGTGGTTTTGGAAACGGAACTCCTGGGACCGAATGGAGATGAGAACAGTTCTGCAGACAGCTCAGGAAGTGAACCGGTGATTGTGCTGAAGACGGAACGGAGGGAGGAACCGGTTATTTTCCGATAGTCCGTACACAAAAAAGGAAAAACCGGAGAAAAGAGAGACTAGTAGAAATAGAAAGAAGAAAAGAGAAGAAAAGGAAAGAAGAGAAAGTAAGCAGGAGTTGGAAAAGGAGGAGCGTTATGGAACTGGAAAAAAAGGGGCTGAAAACGGGATGGCATCGAGGAAACAAGACTCTGGAAATTATGATAGATGAAGACCGGAATGTTCCGGATGTCAGACCGGATATGGGAAGAATCATATTGAATCAGGGTGTCCTGGATCTGGATGAAGCAGAGGTGCAGGGGAATTTCCTGGTGATCCAGGGGAAACTTGGTGTATCGATTCTCTATGGCAGTGAAGGGACACCGGAAACCCTGCAGAATCTTTCAGTCATGATTCCTTTCTCAGAAAAAATGAACCTGGAAGATTGGAAAGAAGGAGATATCCTGACAGCCAGCGGAATTCTGGAGGATTTGACCGTGGAAATGGTCCATTCCCGAAAAATTCGAATTCAGGCAGTCATTCCCATATTCGTTACCAGAGAAAATCAGGAAAAGGAGGAGTGGATTACCGGAGTTCGTTCGGATGAAACGGTGGAAATGAAGACAAGAAGTGTTTCCATGACAGGAATGGCCGTTCACAGAAGGGAGAATTACCGGGTTCGGGAAGAGTTCGAACTTCATGGAAATCTGCCGCCCATTCAGGAAGTTTTGTGGACGGATGCTCGTCTGGGACGGTTGGAAACTCGGCCGGAAGATGGCCGTATTTCCCTGCGGGGAGAACTGCGGGGATTTCTTCTGTATCGGGGAGAGGGGGAAGATATGCCCATTCGATGGAATGAAGTATCCGTTCCTTTCGAAGGAGCCGTCCCTATGGAGGGATGTACCGGCGATATGATTCCCGATATTGAAGTGCACCTGACTCACTGCGACTGGGATGTAAAAGAGAATGAAGATGGAGAGAAAAGAAAAATATCCCTGGAAGCTTTTTTGGATATGACAGCCCGGCTTTTTCAGGAACAGGAAGAAGAAGTGATTTCGGATTTGTATTCTCCTGTTATGAATATTATTATTGAAGAGAAGGAAATGTGTCAGGAACGAATTCTGACACACAATAACTCCAACTGCCGGATCAGCGAATCCATTCATCTGGATCAGGGCAATGTGCTTCAGATCTGTTATGGAGCTGGCCGGGTTCTTCTGGATGATATACATATGGTAGAAAATGGTTTGCAGATGGAGGGTGTTCTTCCTGTCAGTATCTTGTACACATCCTCCGATGATGGCCATCCTTTGAATTCGATACATCATACGATACCGATTCATTATCTGGCTGAAGCCAGAGGGGTGGATGAAGCCTGTACTTATCAGGTCAGACCCCAGCTGGAATCTCTGAATTTTCTTATGATGGGAAATAATGATATGGAAGTAAGGGCTTCCATTGGAATGGAAGTCATGATTTTCCGGGAAGAAAAAATCCGCCTGGTAACCGATGCCAGACTGGAACCTTATGATGAAGAAAAGATTCGGGAACAGGCAGAAATTGTGGGTTACCGTGTTCAGGAAGGAGACACTTTGTGGAAATTGGCCCGGAAATTCTATACGACGGTGGAAAGAATCCGCCAGATCAATCCTGACCTGAAGGGGGAGCCAACACCGGGCATGTGGCTGCTGATTGTAAAGCAGACTTCCGGTCTGGAAGTTATGTAGCGGCGGCAGAGGCCGCCTATATTCAAAAGCATTCGGCCAAATGCGGAATGGAAAGGAATGGAGAAATCCGATTGGAAACCGGAAATCTCTTTTGTTATATACTATGAAATCGAAAAGAAAGAGTGCGTGCTGTTTTGAGCCTTTTTGAAGCTTGTGAAATATCTTGCATTCGAAAGATTATGATGATATAATTTCTTTAAGTACGTACATTGTGGAGTGCAGAATCCCAGGGTATTTTCCTTGTACTGACACTCAGCCACAAAATACAGGGGAATTACTGGTACGTAGGAGGTTTTCGCATGTGTGAAGAGGCAAAGGTTCAAGAAGTAGTAGAAGAAAAAGTGGAATCGATGGAAGATTATGCAACCGAACTGGAAGCATCCCTGAAGCAGGGCCCGCCCAATGATGATCCTGTATGGGACAAATTCGAAACCATGATGGCTGAGAAGACAATCTTCCCGGTTAAGGTTGACAGTGCAGTAAAGGCTGGTGTTGTTGCTTTTGTTGATGACGTTCGTGCTTTCATTCCTGCATCCAAACTGTCCTCCGGATACGTTGAGAATCTGGAAGAGTACAAAGGTCAGACTCTGGAAGTAATGATCATTACTGCTGACAAGGATGCTAAGAAGCTGGTTCTGTCTGCAAGAGAAGTAATGAAACAGAAAGAGAAAGAGCAGAAAGAAGCTGCATTGGCTGCATGCCAGGTTGGCGATGTAATGGAAGGTACTGTGGACTCTTTGATGGAGTACGGTGCATTCATCAATCTGGATAATGGACTGTCCGGACTGCTGCATGTTTCTCAGATCAGCTATAAGAGAGTTGAAAAGCCTGCTGATGTTCTGAAAAAGGGAGAAAAAGTTCAGGTTAAGCTCATTGCAATCAAAGACGGCAAACTGAGCCTGAGCATGAAGGCTTTGCAGAAAGCTCCCGAGAGACCGGAGAGACCGGAAAGAGCTGAGAGACCTGCAAGAGAAGAAAAAGAAACCTTCAATTACAAAGAGACCGGTAAAGCAAGCACCAATCTGGGTGATCTGCTGAAAGGCATCAAACTGTAATCAAGGCTTCTCATGAAAGCAGCGAGAAGCTCTCCCCCTGGGATGAAGTCCATAGCTGCTGATAGAATAAAAGGAATTCGAGTAAAACCTGGGATACCAATGTGTCCCAGGTTTTTTTACAACTAGTACATCGAAAAAGACTCATTGATTTCTGAACAGCAGGCGGCGGAGCAGGAAAGAGTTGTTTGAGAATGATAGAATAATAATCGAAATGAACAGGTTGAATTAATAAAACATTAAGAATATAAAAGGTGAAAACCAAGAAAATTCTGATAAAATATGATTAAATGAAACGTGACCCGAAAAGGGATAAATGGGGAGAAGGAGGCAATGAGTATGAAGAAGTTTTGTGTGGCAGTTGGAACAATGATTCTGGCGGCAGGGCTGGGGATTACCGGTTGTTCCAATCAAAATCAGGCAGCAGAAGGGGAAACGGTGGCCGTTCAGTCTGTTGCTATGCTGGCGGGACTGGACAGTTCCGGTCTGCAGAACAGGTATGCGGGAGTAGTGGTTGCCCAGGCGACTTATGAAATCAATAAGGAAGAAGATCGTACGATTGAAGAGAGATTCGTGGATGTGGGAGATGAGGTTCAGGCAGGAGATGTACTCTTTTCCTATGATACTGATGAAATTCAGCTTTCCATCGACACCGGCGAATTGGAAATGGAAAAAATCAAGAATACGATTTCTTCAACGAAAACCCAGATTACCAAGCTGGAGAGTGAAAAGCGAAAAGCTCCTTCCTCTGAACAGCTTTCCTATAGTATTGAGATTCAAAGTCTGGAAGCCGATATCAAGGAAAATGAATATAATCTGAACACGAAAAAAATTGAACTGGAACGGCTGGAGAAAACATTGGAGAATTCGGAGGTCGTTGCCGAGGCTGACGGTATTGTACAGAGCGTAAATGAAAATGGCGAGACGGATGATTACGGAAACCCGAAAGCATTCATCGTTTTAATGGAAACAGGAACCTATCGTGTAAAAGGAACGGTAAATGAAACCAATATGGGAGACATTGGAATGATGGAAGGTTCCCCTGTGATTATTCGTTCCCGTATCGATAATGAGCAGACCTGGAGTGCGGTGATGGGATCGGTAGATATGGAAAACCCGGTGAGCGATAATAATTATTACTATTACAGCGACTCTGACGAGACGACTCAGTCTTCCAAATATGCGTTCTATGTGGATCTGGATTCTTCGGAAGGCTTGATGATGGGTCAGCATGTTTATATTGAGCTGGACCAGGGCCAGGATGAAGAGAAGGAAGGAATCTGGATTTCTTCTTATTATCTGAATCTGAGCGAAGAAGAGAATTACGTATGGGCAGCCAACGACAAGGATAAACTGGAAAAACGTTCCATTACCCTTGGTGAATATGATGCAGATATGGATTGTTATCAGATCCTGGAAGGCCTGAGCGAAGAAGATTATATTGCCATTCCCGATGAAACTCTTCAGGCAGGAATGCCCGTTACCCGTTACGACGAAGAGTATTTCGCTGAACCGGATTACGGTGACATGGAAGGCTATGAGGAAGAAGGAATGGAAGGCTACGAAGGAGAAGATCTGGAAGGTTACGAAGGAGAAGGCCTGGAAGGCTACGAAGGAGAAGGCCTGGAAGGCTACGAAGGAGAAGGCCTGGAAGGCTATGAAGGAGAAGGTCTGGAAGGCTACGCGGAAGACGGCCTGACTGAAGATACGGGCGACTTTGAAGGCGAAGGCCTTGGAGACGGCGAGATGACAGACAGCATGGACGGAGGATGGGAGGAATAGTAGATGATTCTGGAGTTAAAGAACATTTATAAAGATTATCCTCAGGGAAAACTCACAGTTCATGTTCTAAAAGATATTTCCCTGGAGGTGGAGGAAGGCGATTATATTGCAATCATGGGGCCTTCCGGTTCAGGAAAAACAACCCTGATGAATTTGATTGGTTGTCTTGATGTGCCTACATCCGGAAGCTATTATCTGGCAGGAAAGGATATGTCTCGATTGAGTGACAATCAGATGGCTGAAATCAGGAATCAGTATATTGGATTTGTATTTCAGACTTTTAATTTGCTTCCAAAACTTTCGGCCCTGGATAACGTGGCATTGCCTTTGCTGTACGCAGGCGTAAAGAAAAAAGAGAGAAGAGCCCGGGCAGAAGAGGCTCTTCGCAAAGTCGGTCTGGGAGATCGTCTGGAATTCCGATCCAATCAGTTATCCGGTGGTCAGTGTCAGAGAGTGGCTATAGCCCGTGCCATGGTGGGAAATCCGAAGATTCTTCTGGCAGACGAACCCACCGGTGCACTGGATACCAAGTCCGGTGATCAGATTATGGAGCTGTTTCAGCAGCTGAATGAAGAAGGCGTGACGATTGTCATGATTACCCATGAGCCGGATATTGCCCGTTGTGCCAGGAAGATTTACCATATCCGTGACGGTGAGTTCAGCAAGGGAAATAGTGGTGAGTTCGGCAATGAAGACAATGGCGAATTCAGCAATGAAGAAAACGGCGAGTTCAGCATAGAAGAAAGTGGTGAATTCGTCAAAGAAGACAGCAGTGAGTTCAACAAAGAAGACAGTGGGGAGGCGGCAGAATGAATAAGATAGGAAAACGGATCCTCATTGGAGGACTGGTGGTTGTTCTCATTGGCGGTTCCGCTGCCGGAGGCCTCTACTGGAAGGAAAACTATGGAAGCAAACCGGTGAATGTCTACAATGTCAGCGAACTTTCCACCGATTACTGGGGAGACAATAATGAATCTTATGGAACGGTTACTACCGACCAGATTCAGTCCGTATATCTTTCCACCACCCAGCAGGTAAAGAAAATACTGGTGGAACAGGGGCAGGAAGTAAAGAAAGGGGATGTGCTCATGACTTATGACACAACTCTTTCTAAAGTGGAAATCAAGAAAAAGAAGCTGGAAATCAAACAGATGCAGCTGGATAAGAAGGAAAAGCAGGAAGATCTGGAGAAGGTAAATAAATATCGTCCCGGAGTGCCAATTCCGGAGAAGGATCTGGTGACCGGCGATTTTGATTTCCTGGGTGACCATGTGATTTCATCGGGAAAGGCGGATTCTGCAGCGGTGGCTTCTGCCATGGCAGGAAATATCGGTTCTTCTCTGTTTCTGACGGGAACCGGCTGGAGAAGTCTGGGATCTGCCCTTCTGACCGGCGGTATTCTCTCATGGAATCAGACCCAGTCTGTTTCCACGAAAGGAAATCCGGCAGTAGATAACGTTGAGGCACTTACCAAGAAAGAGGAGCCAGAATCGACAGAGGCTTCAGAGGATCCGGAGACAGCTTATCCTAAGCTGGAAAGCGGTAAAGGAAAAGAGAAGGATCCCTATGTATATAACTGGGATGGATCCTGTTCTTTTACTCAGGAACTTCTTGCTCATTTGTCCATGGGTAAGAAAAATGCTTATGTTATTCTCCAGGTAAAACCGGAATCGGGAAAAGAGTCCGTATCCTGGTGGAAGATAAAGATTGCTTATGAAGAGGATGAATATTCCTTTGAAATGCTTCAGATTTGTGTAAATGGAGTGATCTGTGGAGTGAAACCCGGGGAAGCATCCAGCGAACCGGAAAAACCCAGCGAACCGGAAGATCCCAGTGAACCGGAAGATCCCGTTGAACCGGAGGAACCTGTGATTCCTGAGGAACCGGAAGACCCGGGTGTTACCTATACATCAGCAGAGATTGCTGAACTTCGTCGAGGGCTCCAGGAAGAAATTCGTGATCTGGACCTGGATATCCGTATGGCAAAAAATGAATGTGATCTCTTAGAAAAAGAACTGAATGACGGTTCGGTAGTCAGCGAAATAGACGGAGTGATTACGATAGTCCGGGAAGAAGAGGAGGCAAAAATTAACAATGAGTCTCTGATTGAGGTTTCCGGAGGCGGCGGATATTTTGTAAAAGGTACGGTCAGTGAACTTGCCCTGGATACAGTAGAAGAAGGTCAGATTGTCAACGTAATGTCCCAGGAAACCGGAATGATGTATGATGGAGTAGTTCAGGAAATCATGGATTATCCGGCAAGCAACAGCTGGTACACCGGCACCGGCAACAGCAATGTTTCTTATTATGAGTTCCAGGTATTTATTGATGAAAGTGCTGACTTAAAAGATGGTGAGTTTGTTATGATGACTTACACATCGGCGGGACAGGAATCCAACAATATGTACCTGATGAATTCCATGATCCGTTCGGAAAACGGCACCAGTTATGTCTATGTGGCAAATGAGAATAATCAGCTGGAAAAAAGAACGGTAAAGACGGGAAAAAGTCTTTGGGGATCTTACATTGAGATTCTCGACGGTATAACCAGGGAGGAACGCATTGCTTTTCCTTATGGCAAGGATTTGAAGGAAGGTGCTCCGGTACAGGATGCTTCCACGGATGAATTATGGGGATATTAAGGAGGGACGAATATGATTGAAAATATAGCCCTGGCATTTCAGGGGGTATGGAGTCACAAACTTCGTTCCTGTCTGACCATGCTTGGTATTATTATTGGTATTGCATCGATTATTTCCATCGTATCCACCATTAAGGGAACGAATGAACAGATTAAAGAGAATCTGATCGGTGCAGGAAACAACGCTGTAAAGATTCAGCTTTATCAGGGAGAGGAACCCTGTGATTTTTCCTGGAACTCTGTGCCGGATGGTGCTCTTCCTTTGACGGAAGATATCCGAGAGGATCTTCTGGGAGTGAAGGATGTGGAAGAGGTTTCTTTCTTCCTTTCCAGAAATTATGTGGAAAATGTTTTTTACCAGAATCTGGCTTTCAATGGCAGCCTGTATGGAATAGACAGTCATTATTTTGATGTATATGGCTATTACGTACAGTGGGGACGGGGCTTTACGGAGCAGGATTACAGCACCTATCGGAAAGTATGTCTGCTGGATCACACGGCGGTATCCACCCTGTACAGTAATGATGTGAATCCCATTGGTACGACCATTGAAATCTGGGGTGAACCTTTCACTGTAATAGGAATTGTAGATCAGGCTTCGGCTTTCGAACCGGTCATCAACAGTATGCAGGATTACAATACCTACATGCAGAACACCAGCGGACAGATTTTTGTTCCCGACACGGTGTGGGGGATGTTGTATCGATTTGATGAACCTCAGCAGGTTGTTCTGAGAGCGGCCAACACGGATGCCATGACCAATGTGGGCAACCGGGGAGCAGAAGTGATCAATGAAGGCATGGGAAATGGAGAAGACAGTGAGCTTCGTTATAAGAGCGAAAATCTGTTGGAACAGGCAAAACAGCTCCAGGATCTCAGTGCTTCTACGAATCAGCAGCTGATCTGGATCGCCAGCATTTCCCTTCTCGTTGGAGGTATCGGTGTCATGAACATTATGTTGGTATCGGTAACAGAACGTACGAGAGAAATCGGTCTGAAAAAAGCAATTGGTGCGAAAAAGAGGAAGATACGCCTCCAGTTTTTGACGGAAGCTGCTGTGCTGACCAGTCTGGGCGGTATTATCGGTGTCATTGCCGGAATTGGTATGGCAACCATAATTTCAAGGGTGACCTCGACACCCACAGCCATCAGTGTGCCTGCCATCCTTGTATCCGTAATCTTTTCCATGGTTATCGGAATTATCTTTGGCTTATTCCCGGCCATTAAGGCGGCAAACCTGAATCCCATCGAGGCATTGCGTCACGAATAAGAAAGCCGTTACGCAGAAATGTGCAGCGGATATATAATTACATACAGAAGTCTCTTATTCTGCGGATGAGATCAAAAGAGGCGCCGTCGGCTGTTTCAGTCGGCGGCGCCTGCGTTGTAAATGGTTAGGCTTTGTAAAAACTGGTTTTTACGCGTACTTCTCTGGGGAAGGGTTCAATTCCCTGGCTCTGGGCTGCCTGCCGGCAATTCAGCAGATAGGCCATATTGTCGCCCACGAGACGCAGCGTCTGCATTCCTTCCAGGTCTGCCTTAACTTCATCCGGTTTGTCTCCATGAACACTGTTCCAATACTGGGAAGATACAACCGGCATGGAAGAAATCATGAAATATTTGTTCAGCTGTTCAAAGGCAGAACCGGCACCGCCGCGGCGGCAGGTAACAACAGCTGCAGCTGGTTTATAAGAGAACAATCTCTTGGAATCATAGAATACACGATCCAGAAGACATTTCAGCGTTCCGGTGATTCCTCCGAAGTATACGGGGGAACCAATGACAACACCATCTGCTTCCTGAATTTTCTGAATGCATTCGTTTACCAGATCGTCAGTGAACACACACTGTCCTTTTCCCCAGCAGGATCTGCAGTCAATACATCCCCGGATGGGACGATTTCCAATCCACAAAATCTCTGTATCAATACCATGTTTGTTCAACTGTCCGCTTACTTCGGAAAGTGCCGTAAAGGTACAGCCTTTTTCATGAGGGCTTCCGTTAATTAATAAAACATGCATGATGACTCCTCCTTATACTTTCGGTCATTTTCTGATTCTTCTAATCCCGACAAATGAGCCAACGTCGATTTATTTTATTATTATAACAGATAATAGGTGGGGAGTCCTTGCTAAACTTACCTAAAGTATGGTGAATCTTGAACAAAATTTGTCGGGATTAGAAGAATCAGAAAGTGACAGAGCTTTTTTATTCTTATAAAAGACAGAGATTCTTATTCTTATATATGAAAGACAGGGATTCCTATTCTTATTGACAGCAGTGGAGAATCTTTTTATAATGTAACAAGAGTGCAAAAGATGCACGAAGGGGCATACCACCGCGGGTATGATTCTTCGTGCATCTTTTTTTTCGGGAATTTATCATTTCTTTGAAAAGACTCGGGGAGAAAACATGAGTCCGGAGAAAAAGAACTCATGTGGGATAAACAAGTCAGATCAGAAAAAGACTTGAGCAGAAAGCACAAGTCTGATAGAAAAGGACTCAGACAGGGCGTAGGAGTCAGATCAGGAGTCAGATCAGAAAAAGACTTGAAGCAAGAAAATCAGGAGGAGCAGCAATGGAGAAAAAGAAAATTCAGGAAAAAATGATGGAAGCAGTTCGGCAGGTTCGGGAAACCAATCCCATGGCAGGTTCTTTGACCAATTATGTTACGGTAAATTTTGTGGCAAATGCACAGCTGGCCGTGGGCGGTTCCGCAGCCATGGTATATCTGCCGGATGAGGGTGAAGCCATCGGTCTGGCCGGCGGTGCTACCTATATCAATGTGGGAACACTCCTTCCTATTCATGAAGAAAGTCTTCCCTATACAGCGAAAGTTCTTCATGAGGCAGGAAAACCCTGGGTTCTGGATCCGGTGGCTGTAGGAATCGGCGATCTGCGGACGAAAATTCTCAAGGAAATGAAGCCCTATAAACCCAGTGTCATTCGAGGAAATGCTTCGGAAATCATTGCTCTGTCAAAAATGTGGGAGCTGGAAAGCGGTAATTGGAAAGAAAATCATGGACGTGGGGTAGACTCTACCGCTGCCGTATCGGAAGCAGAGAGTGCTGCTATTGCTCTGGCCAAATGGACCGGAGGAGCAGTAGCCGTATCCGGCAAGGAAGATCTGGTTACAGATGGAGAAAGAATCGCTATTTCCTGCGGAGGATCCGCCTTTATGGAAAAAGTAACGGGATGCGGATGCTCCCTGGGCGGTGTTGTTGCCGTTTATGCAGCAGTGACAGATCCTTTTACGGCAGCTTTGACGGCAACTTCCATATACAATCTGGCAGGAAGCCGTGCAGAAAAGAAAGCAGCAGGTCCCGGAAGCTTCCAGATGCATTTCCTGGATGAACTTTATCTGGCATCCCCGGAAGAAGTTGCCGAGAATCCCTGGAAATTGGAAATGGCAGCAGAATAATGCATGAGAAATAGCTGCAGAATAATGCATGAAAAACGTATGCAGATTTGGAATAGGAAAACGATCCGAAGGTATGTTGGGGTCAGACGCTTTGGCTCCCTGCATCATAACAAACAGATAACAAACAGATAACAAACAGATGATAAACAGATGACACTCAGATAGGAGAACAGAAAGATGTCAATGAGAAAAAAACTGGATATTTCCAAATATTTTGTAATTGGACCGGAGAATACCATGGGCCGTCCCGTATCCCAGATGATTCACGCAGTAGTAGACGCTGGCTTTACCTGTATTCAGCTCCGTTCCAAGGAAGCTTCGGCAAAAACCATGATAGAACTGGCAGAAGAGACGGCAGAAATTATTGCCCAGGCAGGAAAGTCAGACAAAATTGCTCTCTTGGTAGATGACCGTCTTGATGTGGTTTTGGCAGCAAGACGCCGTGGTGTGAAAGTAGACGGTATCCATGTAGGCCAGACCGATATTCCGGTGGATGTTTGCCGTTATTACCTGGGAGAGGACAGTATTGTCGGACTTTCTGCCCGTTCCCATGAATTGTTTGAATATATTCAGACAGCAGATGTCAGTGGAATTGATTATTTTGGTGGAGGTCCTCTGCGTCCCTCTGTTACCAAACTGGACTGCGGAAGAGATGATGATGGAAAAATTCTCACCAGAAGTTTTGCCGATTTGCGGAAATTGGCCCAGATGAGTCCAATTCCCGTCGTAATCGGCGGCGGAGTCTATGCCGGTGATTTGCCGGAATTAGCCGCCACTGGTGTGGATGGATTTTTTGTTGTTTCCGCCATTGCCAGTGCAAAGGATCCTTATGCGGCAGCAAAAGAGTTGGCCGATGTTTGGGATCAGCATAAAATTCGCGGCTGAAAATCAGTTCCCGACAAATAAAAGTTGTAAAGTATAAGGTCAGCATAAGAATGGTATAAAGTTGGAATAAGGTTGGCATAAGATTGCTGATAAGGTTGAAATAAGGTTGGCATAAGATTGCTGATAAGGTTGAAATAAGATTGGTATAAGATTGCTGATAAGGTTGGAATAAGACGGGCATAAGTTGTCATACGGTTGCATTTGTGAAAGGGATGCTGTAAAATACAAAGGAAATGGACCGATAAGGTTTGCATGAAAATATTGAATATAAGGCTGCAGGAGCCGGAAGAGTCCATGATATCGTCCCATGTTTCCGGAATTGTCCGGGAGCATGGGAAGTGCATTTTTTCGGATCCTGTATAGAAAGAAAGCAGAAGAAATGGAAGCACAAATACGTCTGGGTGAATGTCATGCCCATATGATCTTGGATAGTGTGTATTTCAGAGAGGCCATTGACCAGCACAAAGGCGGGGCAAAAGAAGACGTCATTCGTCGTGTCCTGGAGGAGTATCAACAGGCAGGGATTACCTATGTAAGAGACGGGGGAGATACCTGTGGTGTATGCCGCCGAGCGGCGGAACTGGCTCCGGAATATGGAATCGAATATCGGATGCCTGTTTTTGCCATTCATCGGGAAGGCCGTTATGGAAAAATTGTAGGATTTCCCTATCGTGATATGATAGAATTTCATCAGATGGTTTTGATGGCCCGGGATCAGGGAGCTGATTTTATCAAAATTATGGTATCCGGAATCCTGGATTTCCATGAAGTAGGGAAAATGAGCTGCGATCCGCTGCCGCCTTCGGAGATTAAGGAACTGGTTCATATTGTTCACGAAGAGGGGATGGCAGTCATGCTTCATATTAATGGAAGAGAGTCCATGTTGGCGGCGATGGAAGCAGGGGCAGAAAGTCTGGAGCACGGTTATTATATGGATGAGGAATGCTGCCAGGCTCTGGGCGAATATCCCGGAACTGTGTGGGTTCCCTCCATGGCACCGGTGGGGAACCAGATCGGAAGCGGAAGATTTCCGGATCAAGTACTGGAAAAAATTCTGAGAGATCAGCAGAGAAAAACTGCTCTGGCAGTGGCCGCCGGCGGCCGGGTAGCTTTGGGAAGCGATGCTGGTGCCTTTTTGGTACCTCATGTGAAAGGGGCGGCAGATGAGCGCCGATATCTGCAGGAGGCACTTCGGGAACAGATGACGGAGCAGGAGACAGATGCTATGCTTCGGAAGAACGAGCTTTGGATCCGGGAAACATTTCGACGCCATTAAGAAAAGCATTTCAGCAGCCTTTTATAACGGAAAGATAAGAAAGGGAAGCTTTGCAGCAGCCTTTTATAACGAAAAGGTAAGAAAGAGAAGCTTTGCAGCAGCCTTTTACAGCAGAACGATAATGAATGACAAGGAATCGGAGGACTATTTATGAAACGAATTGCCAGCTTTACTGTTGACCATGATTTGCTGGAACCGGGAATCTATCTTTCCCGTATTGACGGGGATGTGACCACCTACGATCTGCGGACCAGAAAACCCAATGCAGGAAATTACATGGACAATCTGACCATGCATTCCGTGGAGCATATGTTTGCTACTTTCGTCAGAAATTCAGATTTGAAGGATGACATTATTTATTTCGGCCCCATGGGATGCCAGACGGGATTCTATCTTCTGGTGCGTAATGCAGATAATCAGCAGGTTCTTTCTGTTGTTAAGCAGGTATTGAAGGATATTTTGACTTATGACGGTTCTGTTTTTGGGGCCAGTCAGAAAGAATGCGGCAATTATCGAAATCTGGATCTGGCAGCGGCAAAAGAGGAATGTCAGAAATACCTGGATGTATTGGAAGCAAATGATAATATCGACTTTAAATATCGGGAGGAGTAAGCAAATATGATCGGAATTATTGGTGCCATGGAGGTGGAAATCCAGGGACTGAAGGCCATGCTGCCGGATGCTCAGACCACCACCATCAGTGGAATAGATTTTGTAACAGGAACGCTTCGGGGAACCCCGGTTGTTATGGCTGTCTGCGGTGTAGGAAAGGTTTTTGCTGCTCTCTGTGCCCAGACCATGATTCTTCGTTTTCCCGTTCAGGCGATTATTAATTCCGGTGTTGCCGGTACCTTGTCCCGGGAACTGGGGATTGGTGATGTAGCGATTTCCAGTGATGTTGTTCAGCATGATATGGACACCTCTCCCCTGGGAGATCCGGTAGGACTGATTTCCGGTCCCAATGTGATTCATATTCCTGCCAATCAGGAGCTGGCAGAGCTTGTGGAGGAGACCGTGAAGTCTATGGATCGTCACTGCGTAAAGGGAACCATTGCAACCGGTGATCAGTTCCTTTGTCAGACGGAACGGAAAAACTGGATCCATGAAACCTTTGGTGCTATTGCCGGAGAAATGGAAGGCGGAAGTATAGGACAGGTTTGCTATGTGAACCAGATTCCTTTTGTGATAATCCGTACCATCTCCGATGATGCTGACGGAAATGCTCCCGCAGATTTTCCTGCTTTCGTGGAGAAAACAGCAAAGGCAGCTATTGAAATTACAGCAGCTGTAGTTGAGAAATATCAGGCGGAGTAACATAGATTGCATTGGCAGATTTCTATTGCCTGGTTTTGTCTCTTGGCTTCGTTTTGATATTCAGCAAGACTTATACAAGGCATGCACAAGGTTTATACAAAAAATCGGCGGCACCCATAAGGGATGCCGCCTTTCTTTGACTTAGTTCAGGAAGTTAATGAAAAAATAACCTGTTCTTTCTATTATTTGGTTACGAAGGTCAGAGTGTAGGTCATAGTGGTCTCACCATCGGGTGCGGTAACTACGATCTCAACCGGCTTCTTCGTGCTTACCGTAATCGGGCAGCGGGTTGCTGCAGGAGCGCCATTTACGGTAATGCTCTTAGCACGGGTGGACATACTGGTGGGAACCAGAGTAACCGTCTTCTGAGTCTTTCTGATCTTAACTTCATATTCGGTTTCGAAAGGAACGAACTTGTTGTGGATGATGTATTTCAGAGTACCGTCATCCAGCTCGGTGTACTCAGACTTCAGACCAGCTTTGTATCTGAAGTCATGACCAACCAGTTCTGCATCCTTAAACTGCAGATTGGACAGTGCTGCAACGGTCTCGGGATCCGGATAGTACATATTCGGAGTGTACTCGGCAACAGTCTCAATACGGCGGAAAGGTTTCTTGTCTACTTCACCAACATAGTCTACAACCTTCTGCTTTTCAGGAGTTACAAATCCGATCCAGTTCATGGACTTGTAAGGATGACCGGAGATACTCAGGGTATTGCCGCTGGCGCGACGATCCTGGGAAATATACTCGGAGCCGAAGTCAACCTGCTGCTGCAGACACTGTTCCCATACAGACAGATATTCTTCGCCGCAGCCGGTACGGTTATGTCCGGTGTATACTTCCTTAACCAGACCGCCATTCTTGTGGTAAGCATCCATCAGCTGCTGCTGCAGGGACAGAAGCAGATCCTGACGGATACCAGCTGCGGTAAACTGGTCAGCAACCCAGTAACGGTTTACGCCATAGATATCAGAGGAGAACAGCAGACCGGTCTCTGCGCTGTGGAGGATAATCATATCATCCGTATGGCCGGGCAGTGCATATGCGGTAAACTTCACATTTCCGAGATCGAATACGTGGCCTTCTTCGATTTCGTGGCAGATGGTCTCATCATAGGTAACTTTCATAGATTCAATGGTATTGCCATCATTATCTTTGATATTGCGTGTTCCGGATTTGCCGAATACACCAACTCTCTTCATGGTATAGATGGGCCATCCTTCCAGAGCGGCTGCAGGCATGGCACCGTTGTGATCGGGATGATTGTGACCCAGTACGAAGATGATGGGCTTGCCGGGTGTAGCAACTTCCTTAACACGGTCAACCAGAGTGATGGAAGTATTGGTGGGCATCAGGCCATCGAAGAGGATACCCATCTTGGAACCTTCGATATAGTAAGCGGCTGCCTGGAAGTTATCGAAGTAACGATATACCATAGGATATTTTTTGCTTCCTTTATGCAGGCAATCGGTGGCAAAATCATGCCATGCGGGACGCTCAATACGATAAATAAAGGAAGAAACAGGTCCGTCTTCCATGCCGTCTTTGGAAGCCCATGCCTGAAGTTCTACACCGAAGCTCAGGTTATCATAAGGGAAGCCGTTGAAGGACTGCATTCCAAAGAAAGGATCGATGGTATATCCGTGAATGTACTCTTTCTCCTCGGTCCAGTCACCGCCAACGATAACATCCTGAATCTTGGTTCCCACCAGTTTGTCGGTAGACCAGTTAAAGGTTTTTGCTTTCCAGTGGATTACAGAACCTTCGGTAGGGCAGAACATCTCTGCACGAACACGGGCAAATTTACGTCCGCTTCCGGGGGTAGCCCATACGGGAGCAACTTTACGACGGGTAATATTTTCAATAATGATACGGGTTTCCGTAGGAGTAATAGCATCGGTAGGATTGATGGTGGAACTGGAACGTCCCCACATATAGCCTTTTCCGAACAGAATATTCAGTGCAGAATAAGCTTTCTTGTCTACTTTCTTCACATCGTCAAATGCTTTCAGATAATCTGCTTCCGGAGCATCCTGATCCAGTTTAAAGGCTTTTACCAGAATTACGGCAGCATCTTCACGGGTCATGTCAGACATGGGATAGAAGCATTCTTTGGAAGATTTTGCAGTAAGAACGCCCTGATCCAGAGCACATTCGATGGCTTTTACATAGTCTGCTCTGCCGGTTACATCGTAGTAGTTACGTACGCGTTCTTCATCCAGATATTCTGCATTGTCATCAACGTCAGATCCGTCATCCATCCATCCATGATAGTGGAACCATCCGAAATACTCAGCCAACTGGATCATGAAATCACCGCGGCGCTGAGGGCGATCAACCTCGATGGTGTCATCAGCGGTCTGTCCGGTAATGAAGGTTACCTTGTAAGTAGTATTATCTTTGCTCCAGGTGATGTCTACGGAATGTCCGCCAACACCGTCACGCATTACAACAGTACCGTCGGGATCTACAGATACAAGATGTTTATTGGAAGATCTCCAGGTTCCTTCTGTCTGAACCGTTTTGTTGGATACCGCAATCAGTTTAACCGGCTGAATGAATTCCAGGGTATAGGTTTTTCCCTTCATATTTACATAGCCGCCTTCGATATAAATACCATCCGTTTTAAACTTGGAAGGCTTAATCGAACCGATAAGGGATGCTGCTTCTGCTTCTGTATTAGAAGGAAGGATGGAAGCCAAGCTGACAGCGGCAACACCGGCAGCCATGCCTTTCATAAAGGTACGGCGAGTCATGCCCGTAGACATGTTTTCCTGTTCCATGGAAACATTCTTTTCATTTGACATAATTTGTATCTCCTTTCATCTCTGCTTTCCTGCTGATCATTTCATTCTATCCGGCCTTAATTCAGAAAGAATTAGAAAATGGTCGATTATTATATATCCCCATAATACAAGCAGGAAATATCAAAATTTGATTTGACAATATGTATGATATTGGCTGCAGAAAAAAATGTATAGGGGCTATTTTTGACAAAGAGAATGGAATATAAATTTCCGATTAAAAATGTTTCATTTTCCAGGGATGAGGTAAAAAAATGTTCACTGAAAGAAAGTATCAGTCTGTATTCTGAAAACAATATAAAAGAGATTTTGAGGATTTTAGAAATTAAAAAGTATTGATCTATTGAAATAATTGTGTATGTTCCCACATTTTTCCCTATAGGAGCATTCCTATGAGAATGTCAGAAAAACATTTGAAATCTATAGGGTTTTCATGGCATGCGGCATGAAAACAAATACCCTGAAATCCATATGCCTAAATTCAGCATTTCTCTGCTGAGTGAGATAATGGATTCCAGGGTATTGTTACTTGGTCAGTTATGTTAAATACGGATTAGTTAAACAGATCAATAAACTGTTTTGCCAGATTGGAAATATTGTGGCTCTTATCCCATACCAGGTAAGCCTGAGAAGCAATGGTGGGATTTACGATCTTCTTAACGGTTGCTTTTTTGGCGGATGCCTGAACGGTTGCACTGTTTGCAACGATGGCAACACCAATACCGGCTTCTGCCCAGCTCAGAGAGGAAGCAAGTTCACTGTTCTGGCAGATAATGTTGGGAGAAAATCCTTTCTGGCGGCAATGGTTTGCCAGCATATCATTATAACGTCTGTGAATGATCAGGGGTTTGCCCTTCAGATCAGCCAGGGGAATGGTGTCAGCATCATTGTCACCGAAGAAAGAGGGAAGACCAACGGCTACAAAAGTATCTCCCTCATCCTGACTCAGATTGGTGTCCTTCAGAAGGATGCTGTTGTAGGTATTGGTATTGAAGGGTTCACGAATAATACCCATATCAATTTCGTTGTTCTCCAGCATTTCCGTAATACGAAGACTGTTTCCTTCAAAAACCTGGAAGTCAACGTTGGGATGCTCCTGGCGGAAAAGTACGATTCGATCGGGAAGCAAATGATTGCAGGCGGAAGAAATAGTACCAATGTGAATCGTGCCCTGAGCATCCGTGCCCAGATTCTGAAGATCGCGAACGGTCTCGTTAACCATAGCCAGAATTTCGATGGCTTTTTCTTTTAAAATCAACCCTTCATGGGTGATTGTTAAATTACGTTTGTCTCTTTCGAAAAGCTGAACACCCAGTTCATCTTCCAGAGCTTTCAGCTGAAGGCTCAGCGGCGGCTGAGAAATGTTCAGATTTTTAGCGGCGGCAGTAATATGACCGGCTTCAGCAATGGCTAAGAAGTATTCCAATTGTTTCAGTGTCATGACTAAGTTTCCTCTCTTCTTTTTATCATATAGAATGGTAAAACCAATAAAATACAGTGTTATTAAAATCGTCCAATCTTTTGGGATGGTATATAAACGAAAAAATAAATCAATGGAAAACATATGAAATATATTTTTCATTTTGAATTTAAATTGCACATAACAACAATTCATAAATGATTATAATATATAAAATATAAGAATGCAAGACTTTCTTGGGAAAAAATCCAAGTTTTTATTTGAGAAACTTAAAAATTAAAGAGACGAAATATAATTACAACGTATGAGAGTTCAAAAAAAGATATAAATAGAAGGAAGAGAAAAAGAAAAATGGGATATAATAAATAGCGAAGACTTGTAATTGTCATAAACCTTGTGGTATGATATGTTTATATCTGAAGGGGTGGCTGCTGCTATGGTCTCAGATCAGAAAAGGGGAAGAAAATGTAAGGAGGTAGCAAATGAAAATATCTACTCGTGGAAGATATGCAATTCGTGTCATGCTGGATTTGGCAGAACATAATAATGGGGAATATATTCCGTTGATGGATATTGCGGAGAGACAGGAGATATCGGAGAAATATCTGGAATCCATCGTTTCTGTGCTGAGCAAAAATGGACTTTTGATGTCTCTTCGTGGAAAAGGCGGAGGTTATCGTCTGGCAAAGTCTCCGGAGTTTTATACCATTGGTATGATTCTGCATCTGACGGAAGGCTCTTTGGCTCCCGTGGCCTGTCTGGAGAATGAACAGTATGTCTGTCCCAGGGTTACAAAATGCAAAACGGTGAAAATGTGGAAGGATTTTGCCAGGACGGTAAACGACTTCTTTGACGGAATCACTCTGGCAGACCTGTTGGAGGAAGGCTTTGACGGCGGTGATTATGTGATCTGATGGACGCAGTCATTTTGGGGAAAATAAAGTTCAAAGAAATTTTTTCATTTCCCGAACATGGTTCTCTTCCAGATGAAGAAATTTTTCAGCCAGTTTTCGTTCGGCGGAAGGAATTCCTTTCTGATGAAGGATTCTGGTAAGTCTGGCAATACTCTGAGTGCAGTCCTGAATTCCAATTTCTGCCAGATGGGACGAAGAATGATCGGTGAGAGTCCTTAAATTAGAGGAAGCCACAGCTGTCATGCGGGAAAACTCAGAGAGCCGGGGAAGTTCCTGGCAGTTCCAAATCAGGGATTGGCGTACTTCTTCGCTGACAGAGCAGCAATCTTTCCATTGTTTTTTCAGAATCTGAGAAAACTGGGAATCTTCGCTTTTGGCAGCCAGCAATGGAATCTTCTGCATGCGAAGAGACGAATTGCGGTAAATATCATTAAGAATCGATGATGATGCATTCATAAATGAAAATCCTCCTTTGCTTATAGTATGGCCCGGTTTGTGAAAATGATGCGGACCGAAAAGAAACAAGGGGATACTGCAGAAGAAGAAAAGGATCAGCAGATGATGCCGATCCTTTTTCAAATACAATGATTGCGTATTCTATTATTTTTCAACAATTTCCAGAATTCCCATGGGGCATGCTTTTGCGCAGATACCACAGGCGATGCACTTGGAGGCAGGTTTGTCTTCCGTCTTAACAATAACACCGAAAGGACAGACTTCTTTACATTTTCCGCAGCCAGTACACAGTTTCTTATTGATCATATAAACACCCTTTGCATTCTGGGTAATGGCACCGGCTTCACAAACCTTGGAACATTTGCCGCACTGTACGCAAACGAAGGGTCTCCATTCCTCCTTTTTCTGGCCTAAACGGATGCAGGACAGATCTTCATTGGCTTCTTTGTAAAAAGCCTCGGAGCAGGCATTTACGCAGGCCAGACAATACTGACAGGCACTGGGATCTGTCACGGTAAGTTTTTTCATAATGTATCCTCCTTATAAATAAGCTTCATGCTTTTGTAGAATTCGGGTAATCCCCATCATATATATCATATATGATGTTCTATTATACCAGCATGGTTGAGAAAACTCAAGAAGACTGTACCGTCATTTCCCTTCATTTCAGTTTCTGGCTGACTTCCGGATCTGTAATGTTATCAAAGAGATAGCCATAGTAGTCATTTTCGATAATCTTGGAAGAATAATAGAACATGTTTTTTACTTTGGCAATACATTCGGAAAGATATTCCTCACTGATTTCCCGGTCATCCAGCTGGATGATTTTTTTATTGGAGTTGTCGTACATGATTCGGTTTGTGATGAAACTTCTGTCCTGAAAACATACGACAGGCGATTTGTCGCCAAAAATATCCGTTCCAATGTAAAGGCGTGAATCATATTCCAAACCAAAAAGATTGGCGAGGGTAGGGGCAATATCCAGGCTGGAGCAGTAGGTGTCAACGGAAATCGGTTCATCCATGGAAGGGCTCCAGAGAAGGAAGGCATTTTCATAAAGACCGAAAATTTCGTCAAAATCCTCTCCCCGAAGTTCTCGATATTGTTCCAGAGTTAATCCGTAGGGATAATGATCTGCGCTTAGAGCGATTACCGTATCTTCCAGAACACCTTCTTCTTCCAGTAAAGCCAGTAACTCGGTCAGAGCGTCCTCCAGTTCCAACTGACAAGCCAGGTAAGAAAGAACTGCTTCGCTGCCCTGGAGAGAGGAAACACGATCCCGATTCTTATAAGAAATATAATTATCTTTCCAGGTATATTCCATATGACCGCTGACGGACATATAGTATATGTGGAAAGGCTGGTCGGAAGTCGTATACAGAGGAAACGAATCCTGAATCATTTCCACATCCGATTCCGGCCAGGTATCGGAGACATTCAGTCCGTGGCCCTTGGCATAGAAGGTGTATCCCATGTTGGGATAGGATTTGTCCCGGTTATAATAAGTGTAAGTGTGATTGTGGAAGGCATCGGTGAGATATCCTTCCTTTTTAAACTGGTTTCCGAAAGCAAAGGGCATATAATTGTCTGCAATTTCCGTATAGCTCCAGACACCGGCTTTGGGAATCAGACCGGTGGTAGCAACAAATTCTCCGTCACTGGTACTTACTCCCCAAATAGGAGTATAAAAATGATTGAACTGGAACCCTTCCGAGTAGAGTTTGTAAAGGGTAGGTGTCAATTCCGGATCAATGACAAATTTGGAGAATCCTTCAGCGGTTATCAGAATCAGATTCTTTCCCTGGAACATACCTGTATAGGAATTCTTTTTACTGGGTTCCAGAGATGAAAAATATTGATTCATGTCGGCAAAATCTTCGTTCCGCAGTTCTTCATCCTTGCCTTCTTCTTTTGAAAAATCAATATCCATTACGTTATACTGATCATAAATCGATAAAGGATCGGAAGAGACGACAGAACTGTCAGAGCCATCGGAAGATTCCGTTTCGGATACTGTTTCCTCAGAAATTACATGATTTTCTGAAGAAGGATCTTCTGTGTTTTCCGGTGAAGTCTTATTTGTGGATTCGATGGGAATTCCATCCATATCCAAATGGACGGTTTCCTGTCTTTGTGTCTCAAGATGGAGGAAATTGTATTTCAAGTCCAAAAATGCTGTGGGAAGCATACCAAATTCCTTGACGGATTGGGTGGGAACGAATTCGTAAAGCATCATGTAACTGGGGCTGATAGCACCGTTATAGTCGAGAATCGCCAGACTCATGGCGGTACAGAGCCATACGGTAAAGGCAACAGCTGCTCGCCAGCATCGGGCTTCCGAGTATTTCGCGGAAAGGAATACTTTACGATATAAAACAATCCATGCAATAAAATAAAGCAGCATCAGACACATGGGAAGACCGGCATTAACGACGGCATCCACGGCAATACTGAAAAAGTCGGTCATGGTATCCCCGGCTCCCGATAGGGATTTCAGATAGAAGGGGGTTTCAAATAATGTATAGTAGGCGATCTGAGAACAGTAAATCACGGTATATACAAAGGCAATCGCTGTCTGAATCAAGAAGGATGTCGACCGTTTCTTTGTCCATTGTCCGCACCAATATAGAAGCAGACCACTTAAAACAGCAAAAGATATTTTGTGAAAGGAGCATCCCTGTTTTAAGAAAAAACTGAAGATGGCTTCATTCCAGATATTATAGAACAGGGGGAACATAAGGAGAAATATGCTCTTTCTCTTCCTCTTTCGCATGGCAAACCTCCTCGTATCATATTTATACAGTCAAAATTGCTGTTACAGTTTATATAAGAATATAGCTACCATTTATCATACCATCAAGATATAAAAAAGCAAGAAAAGGTTCCTTAATTCTTTTTGAAAAAGTCAGGAAAGGATATATCAACGATGGCAGAGCTTTTGTCCGGCGGTGCAGTTTCCTTGATTAATAAAGGAAAGAATGTTACACTAAAGCAGATAATAAAAGGAAAAACTCATCGTCTATAAGGAGAAAAACGATGATGAAATGGAGAAAAATATGGCTATAAAGACAATAGGTTTTATTGGTCTGGGATTAATTGGCGGGTCTTTGGCAAAGGCAATCCGCCGGGTACATCCGGACATGAAACTGATTGGATATAATCGAAGCAAGTCCAGCCTGGTGGCAGCCATGGAGGACGGAACTCTGAACCAGGCTCAGGATACCATCAATGAAAGTTTTGCATCCTGTGATATGATTTTTCTGTGTGCACCGGTAAGCGTAAACATCCGGTGTCTGGAACAGCTTCGTCAGGTAATCCGAAAGGATTGTATTTTGACAGATGTAGGAAGTGTAAAGACAACCATTCATGAAGCTGTGGAGGAGCTTGGACTGGATGACCAGTTCGTTGGCGGCCATCCCATGGCGGGATCCGAACGATTTGGTTATGCCAATGCCAATGACCGTCTGCTGGAAAATGCTTACTTCATCTTAACTCCCGGCAAGCAAACCCCGGAGTGGATGCTTTCCGAATATGAGAAATTGGTTGCTTCCATCGATTCCATCCCGGTTGTTCTGAATTACCGGGAACACGATCGTGTTACGGCAGCCATCAGTCATTTACCCCATGTGATTGCTTATACTCTCGTTAACCTGGTACAAAGATCCGACAATCCGGACGGAGCAATGAAAATGCTGGCAGCGGGAGGATTCAAGGATATTACACGTATTGCTTCCTCTTCTCCGGAAATGTGGCAGCAGATCTGTGATGAGAATCGAGAAGCTCTGGCAGAGATTTTGTGCCGTTATCGGGAAGCTCTGGCTGACATGGAACAGGCAATCCGGGAGCGGAATGATCAATTCCTTTTGGAAGAATTTGAAAGTGCCCGTGTATATCGGGATGACATGCCTCAGAAATTCCGCGGAAGTCTTCCCAAGGAATATCGGATTCGTGTGGATGTGGAAGACGAACCGGGGGCCATTGCCGTGATTACCTGTATTCTCAGTGCCTATAATATCAGTATTCAGAACATGGGTATTATGAATAACCGGGAAAGCCAGGATGGTGTTCTCCATATTCTTTTGAAGGATGAGGCATCGGCTAATAAGGCAGAGGAAATTCTTCGCAAAAGAAATTATACCGTTTATCGCGGATAAATATTAAAATAATGAATTCGAGAGAGTATAAATGAGAAAAAGTGGTATTTTAATGCATATTTCTTCCCTGCCCTCTCCCTATGGGATTGGGACCATGGGAAAAGCTGCCTATGAATTTGTGGATTTTCTGGAAAGAACCGGTCAGTCATACTGGCAGATTCTTCCACTGGGTCAGACTGGTTTTGGTGATTCTCCCTACCAGTCCTGTTCCACTTTTGCGGGAAACCCTTATTTTATTGATCTGGATCTGTTGGCAGAAGACGGATATCTGAAGCAGGAGGAACTGGACGAGGTAACCTGGTGTGAAAAGGAGACCCAGGTGGATTACGGTAATTTATACCGGAATCGTTATACCCTTCTTCGAAAAGTTTTCCAGATTTTCAAGGAAAATATTCCGGAAGATTATGATGCATTTTGCTGGCAGCAGGGACAATGGCTGGAAGATTATGCTTTGTTTATGGCTGTTAAGATGGATTTAAATGGAGCATCCTGGGATACATGGGAATCGGATTTGCGAAAACGTGTCCCGGAAGCCGTTAGTGCAGCAAAGCAGAAACTGGGAATGGAGATGTTTTTCTGGAAAATGCTCCAGTATTTCTTCTTCCGTCAGTGGCTCAGGCTGAAAAAATATGCCAACGACAAAGGAATTCAGATCATTGGTGATCTTCCCATCTATGTGGCAGCGGACAGTTCAGATACCTGGGCTAATCCGGAGCTTTTTGACCTGGATGAGGAAGGAATACCACGGGAGGTGGCAGGCTGCCCTCCGGATGGATTCAGTCCCGATGGTCAGCTTTGGGGAAATCCTCTGTTCCTTTGGGGAAAAATGCAGCAGGACGGCTATTCCTGGTGGATGAACCGAATTCGTCATACCTTTGGATTTTTTGATGTGATACGAATTGATCATTTTCGGGGCTTTGAATCTTATTACTGTATTCCCGGAGGTGATGAAACGGCCAGAAATGGATTCTGGCGAAAAGGACCCGGCCGGGATTTCTTCCGGGTACTTCGGGAACAAATGGGGGATGTTCCGATTATCGCAGAGGATCTGGGATTTCTTACATCTGCGGTGAGAAAAATGCTGAAAGAAGCAGGTTATCCCGGTATGAAAATTCTGCAGTTTGCCTTTGACGGCAGACCGGATAACGAATATCTTCCTCACAATTACCCGAATCATAGCGTGGCATATACGGGAACTCATGATAATGATACAAATGAGGGATGGTTGGAAACGGCGCCCGAGAAGGAAAAGAAACGGATGATGTCCTATCTTTCTCTGAAAGACCTGAAAGATGGAAACTGGGAAATGCTGAAAGCCATCTGGGCCAGCCCTTCGGATACGGCCATTGCCTGTATGCAGGATATTCTTGGTTTGTCCGGCAGTGCCAGGATGAATAAACCTTCGACTTCCGAAGGAAACTGGAGTTGGCGAATGGCGCCCGGATATGGCAGCGAAGAACTGGAAAAGCGTCTATATGAACTGACCAGGGAATACAACAGGCTGCCGCGCCGGGAAGAGATCTGGCCGGAAGAGATTTTTGTTGCTGTAGGAGAAAGAATACCTCAGGATGTCCTGAAAAAAGAATGGGAAGAGGAAAAGGGTGAAAACCAGGAAGAAGCAGCAAAAACAGGATCCGGAAAGAATCTGAAAAACCAGAAAACGAACGGAAAAGAACAGACAAAAGAACAGACAAAAAAGCGCGGAGGAAAGTGCCGCAGATAAAATGCAAAACAGGCTAATAACAGCAGCAGGGTTATTGGCCTGTTTTTTTGCTATAGAAAGCTTTGTTCCTATCGGCTTTTTTCTTTTCCACACAAAAAATAAAGGAAAAATAGTGACAAATAGTTCGTGGACAAACATAGAGAAACGGTGTATGCTAAGACCACTTCCCACAAAAAAGAAAGGAATGTGGGATGGAAACTTCAGAAACATCGAGGGAATGGAGATGAGGAGAAAAGAATTTATTTTATATGATACGGATCCATTGTATGTGGAGCGATTCATGGAGTATGTGAGACGAAAGCCCAATTTTCCCTTTACGGTTCTGGGATTTACCAATCGCAAAAAACTCCTGGCTTATCTCGGTGTGAATCCTGATGAGGAAGTTCCGGTGGAATCGGCGAAAAAGAAGGACGAGATCCCGGAAGTTATTCTGGTGGAGAGTCTGGACTGGGAAACATGGCTGGAAGAAGAAAGAGAGGAGGTGGAGCATCTTTCCTGCTGCCTTTGTTTTTTAGATGAACGAAAAAGAACGGAGGCTGAAGATTTTCATTTATACAAATATCAATCGGTGGATGGTCTTCTTCGGGGGGTTCTTGCCTGTTATGAGACAGACGAGAGGAATGATCTGACAGAAACAGGACAGACACGATTTGTGGGAGTGTATTCTCCGGACAGCGGGGACAGCAGGAGTGTCTGTGCCCTGGCTTTGGGAAATTTCCTGGCTGATAAGGAGGATGTTCTTGTTCTGAATCTGGAGGCTCTGCCGGATTGGCCGGTTTCCTGCAGCAATTCTTCTTATGGTTTATCGGATCTGCTCTATTTCAGGAAAAATGCAGAAAAACGGTTTTACAGTCTGACGGATCATGTGGATCAGGTGGCTATTCTTCCTCCGGTAGTGAATCCGGAAGATATCTGGAACAGCAGTTCCATGGAAATGAGAGAAATGTTGGAGGAAATGGGAAAATATGGAACATATCAAACCATTATTGTGGAACTGGGGCCGGAAAAGGATCCCATTCCTGTCCTTCAGCTGTGTCAACGCATTGTGATCCCCCACGGGGAAAAAATGTCTTCCCGGAGAAAAACAAAGAAAATGTTGGATTATCTGGAATTCCGGGGAGAAACTTCGATTCGGGATTCCTGTCGGGAATGGATTTTTCCTGAGGATTTTGACCTGGAATTCTGGGAAACCAGAAATAGTCGGGGAGAAATGCCGTCTGTGATTCGGGAGTATGTGGAAAAGGAGTGGAATTCTTGGGAGAAAATCGAGATGAAAGTCTGAGAGAAAAAGTCCTGTCCAGAATGAATCATACCTCGGATATGAAGGATGATGAGATATTGGAGATCATCGATCAGGTTCTTATGGAAGAGGGACGGCAGTTCGGCATATCTGTAGCAGATCGGAGTCGTCAGAGGAAAAGTCTGTTTGATTCTCTCCGGCGTCTGGATGTTCTTCAGGAATTAGTGGAAGACAATGAGATAACGGAAATCATGGTCAATGGCCGATCCCATATTTTTCTGGAACGTCACGGCTGTGTAGAGGAATGGGAAGGGGAATTTTCTTCCCAGGAAAAACTGGAAGATGTGATTCAGCAAATAGTATCCAAGGTAAACCGGGTCGTAAATACGGCCTCACCGATTGTGGATGCCAGACTGGAGGATGGTTCCCGGGTGAATGTGGTTCTCCCGCCCATTGCACCGGATGGTCCTATTCTCACGATACGAAAATTTCCAAAGGAACCGATATCCATGGAAAAACTGATTGGATGGGGGAGTATTACTTTGGAAGCAGCGGAATTTCTCCGGATATTGGTGGAATGCGGCTACAATCTTTTCGTGTCCGGAGGCACCGGCTCCGGAAAAACTACATTTCTCAACGCGTTGTCCCGATATATTCCTGTCAATGAACGTGTCATTACGATTGAAGATTCTCTGGAACTTCAATTGACGGAAATTGATAATCTGGTTCGAATGGAGACGAGAAATGCCACCATGGAGGGAGCTAGTGCAGTGACCATTCGGGATTTGATCCGTACTGCCCTGCGAATGAGGCCGGATCGTATCGTGATTGGAGAGGTTCGAGGTGCGGAAGCACTGGATCTTTTGCAGGCTTTCAATACGGGACATGACGGTTCCATGTCTACAGCCCATGCCAACAGTCCGGCAGATATGTTGTCACGATTGGAGACTATGGTACTGATGGGAGGTGATTTGCCTCTTTCTGCTATCCGTCAGCAAATCGGATCTGCTCTGGAGATTTTGGTACATCTGGGAAGACTCAAAGGAGGAAAGAGAAAGGTTCTTTCCATTGTGGAGGTATTGGGATATGAAAAGGGAGAAATTATCTGGCAGCCTCTTTTCCTTTATGAGGAAAGAGAGGGCTGTGAGAAGCTTTGGCCCTGCGGCAATGTTCTCCAGAGAAAAAGAAAGCTGGAACTCGCCGGAGCCCGGAGCAGCATGGATCGATTACTGCAGTTACTCTCTGTCCTCTAGGGAATGGATTCAATATGGAATGGCCGGTTTTCTTTTGGCTGCTGTCATTAACTTTCTCTTTTTCCGGCAGCGGATCGCCTTCTTATTTCTGTCTCCTCTGATTCTGATCATTCCACTGAGGATGAAAAAGACTTTAATGGAACGAAGGCAGCAGGAATTAGTCCGTCAGTTTCGTGATGGCGCATTGGCTGTGGCTTCAGCTCTGGGATGTGGTTATTCCATTGAAAATGCTTTCAGTCAGGCGGCTGAATCCATGAGTGCTGTATATGGAGAAGATGGATACATAACCCTGGAATTTGAATGGATTTGCAGCCGCCTGGCTCTGAATCAGACGGTGGAGGAGGAAATCCGCAGTCTGGCGGTGCGAAGCGGTCAGGAAGACATTCGCCAATTTGCAGAAGTTTTTGGGGCGGCAAAACGAAGCAGCGGAGATTTATCAGCGATTCTTCGGGATACGGCAGAATTACTGGGAAAAAAAATTCAGCTGAGAGAGGAAATCCGCACCATGATTGCAGCCAAAAGACTGGAACAGAATATGATGTGCCTGATGCCGGCAGC
The DNA here is from genome assembly GCA_029007785.1 of Clostridiales bacterium. Classification (GTDB taxonomy): domain Bacteria; phylum Bacillota; class Clostridia; order Lachnospirales; family Lachnospiraceae; genus UBA3305. The sequence goes on from JAQXIM010000072.1 coordinate 38,622, forward strand.
CGTTCTCATTTATATTGAACTGACCAATCCAGGATATACCGATGTTCTTTATCAGGGAATGGCAGGACATTTGATTATGACGGTTTGTCTGGGAGTGTATGTCCTGGCCATCTGGTGGGGAAGAAAAATTCTGGACATTGAGATTTGATAACAGTCTGGATTTGATAACAGTCCGGATTTAAAAACCCACTTTTACAGATGTGAGTTGTCCGGCAAGTGAGCACGACATCGCTTTCCTTTGCTTCACACTCTTAAAATGAATGCTCATGAATATATTGCAGGGAGATGTCGGAATTTTGCGGCTGCCAGGGGAAGAATCGGAGAGCAGGAGGAGAGCCGTGGCAGATAACAGGAGTAGAAGAGATATCAAGAAGGAAAGGAATTCCGGGAAGGAAAGGTATTCCGGGAGAGAAAGGTATTCCGGGATGGAAAGGTATTCCGGGAAGGAAAAGTATTCCGGGAGGGAAAGGAATTCCGGGATGGAAAGGAATTCCGGGAAGGAAAAGTATTTCAGGAATGGAAAATATTTGCAAACAAAAAGCTGCAGGAACTTTCCCAAGAAAAAAAGGGACAGAATCAGGTCAGTTTCTGCCATGGGCAAGGGGCTGTCCATGTATTATCAGCTTCGGAAATGTTTGGGATTGGAACAAATATCCCAGGAACGTCTGAAAGAGCAGGAAATTCTTCATCCCAATGCAGACAGTCAGGAAGCTTTGCATGAGGAAGACAGGACAAGAATTCGAAATGTGGTTTTATGCCTGGGAGCAGCCATTTTCCTGGGAGTGCTGATGCAGTTTTCCTCAGAGTCAGGCGAGAGGCTGCGGGTGGTCAGGCCGGATTATGGAGAGGCTGCGGAAAATATTACTGTAAAACTTTCCGTGGAAGGAGAAGAGTACGATGTTCCGGTAGAGATTGACAGCAGAGATTATTCTTCCAACGAATTGGAAAAATTATGGGATGAGGCATTTGATTCTGCTTCATCCATCGCTCTGGGGAATAATACAGATTGGGAGCACCTCCAGTCTGATCTGAATTTCACAGAAGAAACAGGCGTCCCCGGCATTACCATATTTTGGTTAAGTCATGATACGGAATGGATTTCGGCAGCCGGTGAGGTCCGGAAGCTGACGGAAAAGGAAGAAGGAAAGGAGGTGATGTTAACAGCGGTTCTTTCTTATGAGGGACAGGAAAAACGCCGTGAAATTTCTGCCAGAGTGGTATCGCCGGTATGGAATGAATTCGATCGTCAGATTTATTGTCTGCAGCAGCTGTTTTGTAAGGCGGCAGGCGACAGACAAAGTGAGACCGTGGAATTTCCCAATCAAATCGATGGAAAAAAGATCGTATACGTGACGGAAAAAACACCGATCCGGATCATTCTTCTTCTTGGTGTTATGGCCGGTATCGCTCTTTGGTTTTTGCCGATACAGCGGCAAAAAGAAGAGATGAAAAAGAGAAACAGGGAATTGGAATTGGCCTATTCGGAACTGGTCTGGAAACTGACGGTATTAATGGGAGCAGGTCTGACGGTAAAAGGCGCCTGGGAACGAATTCTGGCAGTATACAGACAGGAAAAGGAATGCGGCGGAAAAGAAGCTGTATTGTATGAGGAAATGCAGATGGCCTGGAATTCCATGGGTCAGGGTGTTTATGAAGAAAAGGCCTATTCTGAATTCGGAAAACGCTGCGGAATGCAGTCTTATCTTCGGCTGGGAAGTCTGTTGGAGACCAGGATTCGTCAGGGAAGCCGTGGATTGTTATCTATGATGAAGGCAGAATCCGAGCAGGCATTTGCTGAGCGTCTTCAGATGGCCAAAAGCCAGGGGGAAGAGGCTTCTTCAAAATTGATGTTTCCCATGCTTCTCCTGTTTGCGCTGGTATTGGCTTTACTGGTAATTCCTGCCCTTGTTTCCTTTGGATAAATCCGGGGGAGGAACCGTTTTCATCGTTTTAGATAAAAAACCAAGGAACAAAGATGTGGTATCAATCAGTGAATGATAAGGAGAAGCGTATGATGAATTTCTGGAAGAAAATGTGCAGAGGAAAAGAAGAACAAAGAGGAGTGAGTCTGAAGAGTGGAGAACAGGCACTTCCCGCTGTGATGACCGGTGCTCCGGAATATGGATTGATTTCCATGGAAGATGAAGCGGAGAAAAGTCAGCATTGGGGATGGAATGATAATCGGGGAGTAGGTGTTGTGGAAATTATCCTGATTCTGGTGGTCCTGATTGCTCTGGTTGCTATTTTCAAATCCCAATTAACTTCTCTTGTTAACGATATATTCTCAACCATTACGAAAAATGCAGGATCGGTAATGAAATGATTCAGAAATTTTCCGGAAGATGGAGAGGCAGTATTACAGTATTTCTTTGTCTGCTGCTGTCAGTGATCCTTGGTTTCATTGGAGCCTGTCTGGAGTATGCCAGGGCACAGACTTTGAACTGTCAGGTGCAGATGGCAGCGGAATCGGCAGCAGAATCCATATTTGCCGGATATCATGCTCCATTATTTGCCAGATATCAATTGTTGTCCCGATTAATTCCTCAGGGAGATTTTTCTGAACTGGAGAAAGAAAGTCTTCGTTATGTGGAGGGTTATAACGGAAAGAGGGAAAACGGAAAGAAAAACAATTCTATCTGTTTTCAGACGTCACAGGTGTCCTGGTCCGAAGTTTCTCTGCTGACAGATCGAAACGGAGATATTTTTACATATCTGGCTGCAGAAGCAATGAAAGCTTCCGGTATTTCTATTTTGGAAGAGGAATGGAAAAAGCGTCTTGGTCTGAATGGAGAGGAAAAGAAGAATACGCTGCAGGAAAATGCAGGGAAAGAAGACCTGAAGGCGGGGGATGTGCTGACCGGCTATGACGATCTTACGGAAACCGTGAAAGAGGCGGAACGGAAAGAAGCAGAGAAAGCAGCAGAGAAAGAAGCAGAGAAAGCAGCAGAAAAAGCAGCAGAAAATGAAAACTCAGATTCGGGACAGGATCAGGAAACAGACAGCCGGAATGATACCCGAGAAGAAGGAATTCAGGAAAAAGCAGACCAATCCGGAGTTTCGGAAGAATCCGAAGGAAAAAAGAAAGAGGGAAAGAAATTTTTTGATCTGTTGGAGATGATTCAAAATATTTTGAACCATGGAGTACTGGGGATTGTGGTGCCGGAGGATCATCCGATTTCTTCCGGGCGCATTTCCGGTTCCGATTTGCCGTCGGATCTGTCTTCTTCCATGAAAGCCCGGAGTGTATCGACCGGAGATGCTATATCAGGAAATCAGCTGCTGGTGCAGGAATATCTGATGCGAAATATGGATTGTTTTACCAGTGAAGGGGACAAATCCGTGGCCTATGAATTGGAATATCTGATTGCCGGTAAGAAAACAGATGAAGCCAATTTGACTGCTGTGGTTCATCGTGTCATATGGATACGAATGGGAATGAATCTTCTCTACCTTGGTCAATCCCCAGAGAAACGGATGGAGGCTAAGGAAGCAGCATCGCTGATGGTGGCATGGACCGGTCATCTGGAATTGATAGAACCTGTGACGATGCTCCTTTTGACCGTTTGGGCACTGGTGGAAAGTATTCTGGATGTTCGTAAACTTCTGGACGGGAAAAAGGTGAACCTGATGAAAACGGATGTTTCCTGGAAGACATCTCTGGAAAACCTGGCAGAAACCATAACTTCCGGAAAGGGAAGTAAAAATCAAACAGAACATAAAGAAGAATCAGAAGAAGGACTTTCCTATGAAGACTACCTGCGAATTTGCCTGACCATGATCGGCAGTGAGACGTTAAGCTACAGGGCTCTTGATGTGATTCAATGGAATATGCAGAGATTGGATCCGGATTTTCTGGCGGAAAACTGTATGGTAGCTGGAAATTGTCTTGTCCAGGCAGAAACCCGTCCGGCTTTTTCTGCTCTTTATTCCCGGATGGGAATTCTTTCGTCGGTTTCTATCGAGAAAAAAGGAGCTTTCTCCTATTTGATCTCGTAAACGATGATTTAACACCGTAAATGATTATTTGACCTCGTAAACAATGATTTGACATTGTAAACGATTTGGGTTTTATTATTCGCCATTATCCGGGAAATTTCAATGGGAAGGCAGACCCATTGAATTCCCGGCATGATGGATCAGATTCTATAAAAAGAAGGAAAGAAGGTGTATGCAGATGTCCTTTCTCCGGGGAAGAATCGTGCGAAGACAAGTGCAAAATAAAATGATATCTCTCCCTGTCAAGCAAAAACCCCAGCTTTATGAAGAAACACTTCCCAAGGATTTGCATGAGAAACCGCTTCCCTTTGGAGGAAGGATGTCTGGATATACCTTTTCGGGAGGACTGACTCTGGAAGCTTCCATGGTTATGCCTTTGTTTCTGTTTGCAGTCTATTTATTCTGGCTTCTCTTCTCTATGATGGCAGTACATACTCGGCTTCAGTTTGCCATGGAGCAGGTGGCCGGTCAAATGGCTCAGCAGTCCTATCTTTACCAGCAATGGGGAAATGGAAATAATACGTCTTCCCGGCAGTGGGATGGAATTCAGCATGATCTGTCTCTGGACGGAGTGATGTCCGACATTGTATGGAAGACATATGTCAAAGATCAGGTAGTAAAAGAAGCGGGGAAGGATTTTCTGGAAAACTCTGCTCTGAAATCGGGAGTCAATGGAATTTCCATGGCGGCAAGTACCTGGGATATGGAAGGCGACCTTGTTTTGTATGCAGACTATTCCATAAAGCTGCCGGGGCTTTTGGGAACGGTCTGGAAAATCCCTATCCGGCAGACCTGTATTCATCATTGCTGGACAGGAAATCAAAGCAAAGAATCCGGCTCCGGTGATGCTGGGGAGATGGTATATATAACGGCAACGGGCAGCGTATACCATCGTGATATCAGCTGCTATCATCTGAAACTGACTATCCGATCTGTTTCTGCGGGAGCAGTAGGCGGTCAACGAAATCAAAGCGGTGGGAAGTATTATCCTTGTGAGAGATGTGCAGTAGCCGTATCCGCTGTGGATGTTGTATATATCACAAAGGAAGGAAATCGATACCATACTACCAAGGAATGTGCCGGATTGAAGCGAACTGTGACATCAATCCCCCTGTCGGAAGCAGGCGGAAAAAGACCCTGCAGCAATTGCGGAGGAACACATTAGAAACACTGAAGAATAAAAGAGACGGAAAAAGATAATAAGATAAAGAAACAGAAGGATAAAGAGACAAGAAATAAAGAGACAGCAAGATGAAGAGATAAAGAGACAAGAAATAATGAAATAAAGGATAACGGGATAAAAGGATATAGAGACAAAAGAAGACTGATGTGGAAGGAGGAGAAACGATCACTATACTTTTTCTTTGGCTTTCCTGGGAAGATGGGAAGGATAAAACGGTAGACGGAAGAGTATTGATGGGATTTGCCGCTGCAGCTCTGTTTTGGGGAATGAAAACAGGGCAAAAAGACTGTTTCGGTCTTACGGCTTTCCTTCCCGGTATCTTTTTGGCAGGAATCAGTATGATGACGGGAGGTCAGGTTGGTCAGGGGGATGTTGTTCTATTTTTTGCTCTGGGATTTACCTTGAATCCCGAGCGTGTTTTCATTCTCTGTATGGAAAGCTTCGGTCTGGCAGGAATTTTTGGTTTTGTTGTCTGGCTGACAGACAGAAAGGAAACGCGAAATGACTTTGCATTTATTCCCTTTGCTGCCGTTTCCTGGATTCGTCAATATGTGTTCCTTATAGCAGGAGTAGGGGGATAACCGCAGGAAAACAGTAAAAGACAATAGATAAACAGTAGAAAAACAGTAAAAAACAGTAAAAAACAGTAAAAAACAATAGATAAACAGTAGAAAAGCAGAGGTATATGGATCCTTTGGCAGAAATTTCTGAGAATGAAAAGGACGGCGATGATGATGGATCGGGAGAAAAAACAACATTATAGAAAATGGCCGGGAAGTTTTACGGTGGAAGCATCTTTGTTGATGGGGATCCTTCTGCCGGTTTTGTTTCTTATTATTCAAATGACTTTGTTTCTCACAGATACAGTGAGAATGGGAGCTGTTTTATCGGAACAGACGACGGTTGTCTGCAAGGATGGTGAAACAATTTCCGATTCCAGGGAAAGAAAAGGGGCTGCTTATGGTTTTTTTCTCCTGGAAAAGGACAGAATACAATATTCTGTTGGAAAAGATAAGGTAACGGCAGCCTTTGGTCAGGATGCTGTTAATCTGGGGTTCCATTGGAAGAGATCGGCAGAGATGAAATTTGAGAAGGAACTGCGGTCTCCGGTAAAGTTTATTCGAATAGTTCAGCGCAAGAAGGAGGAATAGTGTCTCATGGAGGTAACTTATCGAAAAAATGTAAATGAGACGTACATGATATGGGAGGGGGATAGTCCCTGTGAAAAGTTTGCACTTCACGTGTTGCAGGAAAATCGATTGCCGGGGCTCTTGCCATTGTCGCTCCGGGAGATCAATGGAAGGACAGATTATTGTTTTGAGATATCCCAGGGAAAGTCCATGGCGAAACGGTTCGAAAAATCTCAGATCTCCTATCGGGAGATTTCAGATATACTATATGCCATTGATGATATGGTTCATCAGATGGAAGATTATCTTCTGGACATACATCATTTGATTCTGGAACCGGAATTTATCTTTTATACAGAAAAGGATAAACTTCTTTTTTGCTGTCATCCTGCATGTACCAGAGATTTTTTCTCTCAAATCCGATCCCTGATTCAGTACTTCCTCAATAAAATGGATCATACGGAGAAGGCAGGAGTAGAAAAAACGTATCAAATATTTGAAATAAGCCAGCAGGAATATTTTCGTCTGGATGATCTTCTTGATATATTGGAAGATGTGGGAAAAGATGGTGCTCCCGAAGCAAAACAGAGCAGAAGTGAGAGAGGAAAAGCCGGGAATCCATCTGGAGAAAGAGATGATCCGGAAGAAAGATGGATGATGAGAGAAGATCCAGGATACAAGGAGGAAGGAAAGGACAGAGAGAGAGGAAAGATCGGAGAAAAAGAAAAGGGCAGAGAGAAAGGAGAAGATGAGGCAGCAGGAGAAGGTTTTTTCTGGGAAAAGGCAGGAAGTTCCGGGACGATGCTTTTTCGCCGTTTGTCTCAGATTCTTTTTACAGGGGGAGCCGTTGTGTTGCTTTATGATTTCTGGAAAATGTGGCTGGAAAAACAAATCAACTGGTATTTGCTGGTCGGCGGGCTGCTGTTGTTGGCCGCCGGTATGTTGGCTGGCTGGTATATGCACAGAGAAGAAAACTGGGAGGAAAACTGGCAGGAAAGTCATGAGTAAGAGCGGAGCCGGAAAATTGTAAGAGAGAAGCCGGGAAAGAAGGAACAAAGAGAAATGTCGGAAAAGGGTAAGGGAGAAGCCGGGAAAGAAAGATTGACAAGAAAGCGGACGGATGCTAGGCTTTAGGTACTGTTCCCTGCTCATCCAGAACGCAGATGTTTGTTGAGTTTTGTCGGGGATGAAACGCGGTCTGGGGCAGAAAGCAGAAGTAAACAGGTCTGCATCTGTCTTTTTGAAGCGGGAATTGTGGAAAGGCAAAAATATGAGACAGTATAGAAAAGATCTCCCTGTTGTGACGATCCTTCTGGTGGCGGCTAATTTTCTCATCTTTGTTATTCTGGAACTGATCGGTTCTACCAATGATATTTCCTTTATGTATGAGCATGGGGCTCTTTATGCTCCGGCTGTGTTGGAAAACAAGGAGTATTACCGTCTTATCACTGCTGCGTTTCTTCATTTTGGTTCGTCGCATCTGATGAATAATATGCTGGGTTTATATTTGATCGGAGAAAGACTGGAGCGTATGGTTGGAAAAATCAGATATCTTCTGATTTATTTTATCAGTGCGGTGGGAGCAAATATCGTCAGTCTGTTTTACTATTCTGTAAAGAATCCTTTTGTTATTTCAGCCGGTGCCTCCGGAGCTCTCATGGGAATTATCGGAGGATTTTTTGCAAGATTTGTTCGAAATCGAAAGTCCATGGAAGGAATCAGCCGGGAGAGAATGGCATTGTTTGTTCTTCTGAGTCTATATTCCGGATTTGCCACGGAATCTACCAACAATGTGGCACATATCAGTGGTTTTGTATTTGGATTTCTATTAGGAGTGATTTGATCTCTTCTTCTGTCAGATGCAGTGCATCAAGATATATAAGGATGCTTCTCAGATATTTCGCCTGTTCGATTTCTTCCATAAATCTATCAAAAATCAGCACTGGATCACAGATGTCCGGATAATCAGAAATAAGCATTGGAAAGCTGCCTGTTTGGGGTTGAAATAAGCACTGTCATTTTTAATCATTACAAGTTAATTTGAACACAAGAGAAGGAACTTGGGCTCGATAACGAACCCCTGATCCTTCTTTTTTTGGTTATGCTTCTTTCGGAACGGCTTCCATTGGAGATGATACCTCTTTCTTATGTCTATGATCTCTTTGACCGTCTGGTGGAAGAGAAGTATAATAGAGTTGTCAAGTATCGTTATGAGTACTACGGGGAAGGGGATCTTGTCCGTAAGCGGGAGGTGGATGCCTCCGGAAACACCGTGGAAACGGTGCTCTTCGAGTATGACAGTCTGGGAAGGCTGATCCGCAGCCGCAATTGGTGGTGCGGTGCTGGGTGCTTTCCTGGGGCCGTATATGGCGAAAATTAGCTAAGTCTATAGGATCGACGGCGAAAACGGCAGTAAAAACGTTCGCTAAAGGTGAACTGTGTTTTGTTGCAGGTACGCAGATATTAACTGAAAATGGTCATATACCCATTGAGGACATTAAGGTTGGAGATTATGTATATGCGGAAAATCCAGAAACGGGAGAAAAAAGGCTTAAGCGAGTTGAGCAAACCTTTATAAATGAAATAAACGAGTTGATTTATGTCACAGTCAATGGCGAGGCGATTCTTACTACTCCTGGTCATCCGTTTTATGTTGTAAGCAAAGGATGGATCGGTGCAGACACCCTAGAGATTGGTGACCAGCTCGTTGTTTATGGGGGAGAGCAGGCAGTTGTTGAAAAAGTAAAACTCGAATTATTAAATGAGCCTATAACCGTATACAATTTTGAGGTTGAGGATTTTCACACATACTATGTCGGAGAAAATTCCATACTCGTTCACAATAAAGGATGTGGTCTCAATAAACTTGCTGATTCCTATATAAAGAAAACGCTTAAGCTTGATACCCACGCTATAAAACGAGAGTATTTAGGAAATAAGGCGAAAATTTCACTATACGATTTAGCTGTTGATAAAAAAACGGAATTATATACATCGTAGACAAAGCAGGTAGAATTGTTACCGATACAATTTACAAATCCAAGTAGGGGGATAATCTATGGGCAATAACTGTACAATTTATGCAGAGATGCACATGATTTTTAATAATGATTTTGATGTGTACTCGATCAAAGAGCGTTTGGGGATTGCTCCAACAGCTTGTAAAACTCGTAAGGAAACACGGATTTCACCTTTGACAAATAAACATATCGAGGGCTTTTGGACACTAAAAACAGAAGAAAAAGAAGAATGGGATTTAAGGGTTGTATTGAATGAGTTAATGAAGAACATATCTGATAAACTACTCGAAATTAAAAATATTTGCGATGAGAACAACGGAACAGTTGTTTTCGATGTTGTCCCATTTTTTGATGGCAATAGTAAACCTGTGTTGTATTTTGAAAGAGATTTTCTCGATGTTGTAAATTATTTGAATGCAACCATTCAAATAGACAATATGTAATGACCTCCACTTTGCAGTAACGTGGATTTACCTGTATAATAAAGTTGTCAAGACAATATAAACAGGGATTACCGCATACAAAGGGAGGTCATCAAATGAATTATAACACAGTTTACGTAGGAAT
>JAQXIM010000073.1 GCA_029007785.1 Clostridiales bacterium
TAGATGCTTTTTGACATAAATACCAGCATTTTTGTAAGAAAAAACTTCCACCCCGTGGAATTTAGTCCTACAAGGTGGAAGTAAGTCTTACAAAGTGGAATTAACTTTTACAAGTGACCAAATAATAGATTTGAAAGTGAAAAGGACTGGAAATGAATCAGATAAATTGGATAACTGAGGTGTCATGACAGGGAAATGTAATTGAATATACTTGCATTTTTATGCAATGTGGAGTAGAATGAGACTCAAGCTATTCTCCGGCATCCCGATAAACGAGGTACGGAGGCAATATTTAACGAGGTGAGAAAAATGAGTGAAAAACTGAAAGTAGGTATTCTCGGCGCTACCGGTATGGTTGGTCAGAGATTTATTACCCTGCTGGATAATCATCCCTGGTATGAAGTGGTGACTTTGGCAGCCAGTGCAAGATCTGCAGGCATGACTTATGAAGAGGCTGTTGGCGATCGTTGGAAACTGGATATTCCTATGCCGGAATGGGCCAAAAAAATTGTAGTAAAAAATGTTGCTGATGTAGAGGAAGTTGCTGCCGGCGTTGATTTCGTTTTCAGTGCTGTGGATATGTCAAAAGACGAGATTCGTGCCATTGAAGAAGCTTATGCTAAGACAGAGACTCCCGTAGTTTCCAATAACAGTGCACATCGCTGGACTCCCGATGTTCCCATGGTTGTGCCGGAGCTGAATCCGGAACATCTGGACATTATTCCTGATCAGCAGAAACGTCTGGGAACCACCCGCGGTTTCATTGTTGTAAAACCGAACTGCTCCATCCAGAGTTATACACCCATGCTCCATGCATTGAAGGAATTTGAGCCTACTGTAGTAGTTGCGTCAACCTATCAGGCAATTTCCGGTGCAGGAAAAACCTTCAAGGATTGGCCTGAAATTATTGACAATGTCATTCCTTTCATTTCCGGTGAGGAAGCAAAGAGTGAACAGGAACCCCTGAGAATTTGGGGACATATTGAGAATGGTGAGATTGTGAAAGCAGAGACTCCCATCATCACTTCCCAGTGTCTCCGTGTGCCGGTATCCAACGGACATACGGCATCTGTATTTGTTTCTTTCAAGAAAAAACCTACCAAGGAAGAGATTCTTGATCGCTGGGCTAATTTCAGCGGACTGCCTCAGCAGCTGAACTTGCCTCATGCACCGAAGCAGTTCATTCACTATTTTGAAGAGGATAATCGTCCTCAGCCGAAACTGGACCGTGAAGTTGACGGCGGAATGGCTGTATATGCAGGTCGGCTGAGAGAAGATACTGTTTATGATTGGAAATTCGTTGGTATGTCTCACAATACCCTTCGCGGTGCTGCCGGCGGAGCTGTTCTGATTGCAGAGCTTCTGACTGCTCAGAAAAAGATTACAAAGAAATAATATGAGCCAAGGAAAAGATAGACATAAAATGCATGCTTTCATGCAATTTTATGTCTATGGATCCCGCCAGACATGAGAAAGGAGCCATTTTTCGAAGAAAAATGAGCGGATTTCAAATGTTAGTGTCGATTTTGAGAGTGTAAAGCACGAAAGAATCGACGTGAGGCTCATTTGTCGGGCAACTCATAATATAGGTAATACATGATTCAAGGACAAAAGCTGGTATGGCGGGATTACCGTTATAGCAGCTTTTGTAAACCGGAGAGAAGGGAGACCGCAATATGGGGAAATCGCTTTTTATAGCGGAAAAACCGAGCGTTGCCCAGGAGTTTGCAAAGGTACTGAAGGTGGACGGAAATCGCAGCAATGGATATCTGGAAAGCGAGGAGTGTATTGTTACCTGGTGTGTGGGCCATCTGGTAACAATGAGTTATCCGGATGCCTATGATCCGGCTCTGAAGCGATGGACCTTGTCCACCCTTCCTTTTATTCCGGAAGACTTCAAGTATGAAATTATTCCCGGTGTAAGCCGTCAGTTCAGTACAGTGAAGAAACTCTTGAATCGGAAAGATGTGGAGACAATTTATGTCTGTACCGACTCCGGACGGGAAGGTGAGTATATATATCGTCTCGTGGAGCAAATGGCAGGAGTATCCGGCAAGCTGAGACGTCGTGTCTGGATCGATTCTCAGACGGAAGAAGCCATTCTTCAGGGAATCCGGAACGCAAAGGATTTGACGGAATATGATAATCTGGCTTCTTCTGCCTATCTTCGTGCCAAAGAAGATTATCTTATAGGCATCAATTTTTCCAGACTCCTCACCTTAAAGTATGGAAATAAAATTTCATTCTGGATGAAACAGGACCGAACAGTTCTTTCCGTTGGACGGGTTATGACCTGTGTTCTGGGAATGGTGGTACGGAGAGAAAGGGAAATACGGGATTTTGTTAAGACAACTTTTTATCGGGTGTCTGCCTCCTCTTCATTGAACGGGATTCCTTTTGAGGCGGAATGGAAAGCTGTTCCGGGAAGTTTATATGATAATCATCCCAGTCTGTATCGGGACAATGGACTTAGAAAAAAAGAAGATGCAGAACGTCTCATTCGTTATCTTCGTCAGAATGAAGGCACTCCGGAAGGGGAGAGAGAAATCTCCGGACCATGGAAAGCCGTTCTTTTAGCCAGAGAGAAGAAGAAGGAGCGAAAAAATGCCCCTCTCTTATTTAACCTGGCAGAACTTCAGAACGTTTGTTCCAAAACAATGAAGCTGAGTCCGGATGAAACGTTAAAAATCGCCCAGGAATTGTACGAGAAGAAATTGGTCACCTATCCCCGTACAGATGCCAGAGTACTGTCCACGGCAGTTGCCCGGGAGATAACAAAAAATATCGGTGGACTTAAGGCAATTCCTGGAGTAAGAGGATTTGCGGAAGAGATTCTTAACCAGGGCCTGTATCGGAATATTGAAAAATCCCGATATACGGATGATAAAAAAATTACAGATCACTATGCGATTATTCCCACAGGCCAGGGAATGGGCGCTTTAGGAACGCTTTCTTCCACATCTTTAAAGGTATATGAGAAAATCGTTCGACGTTTTCTCAGTATATTTTTTCCTCCGGCTGAGTATGAAAAGTATTCCCTGGAACTGGAAAGAAAGGGAGAACACTTTTTTGCCGGTTTCCGTATTTTGAAGGAAAAAGGATTTATGAAAGTTACCGGGGAATGGAAATTATCGGTCGGAAAGAATGAGCAGTCAGAAAATGAAGAGGATAAAGACGAAGAAAAGAATCATATAAAAGATCCGGGAAAAAATCCGGAGTTTTTGGAAGCTCTTTCTTCTTTAAGAAAAGGTCATGTTTTTGAAATAGATAATTTCCAAATTCGGGAAGGAGAGACTTCTCCTCCAAAACGATATACTTCCGGTTCCATTATTCTGGCCATGGAGAATGCGGGACAGCTCATTGAAGATGAGGAATTGCGTGCACAGATTAAAGGAAGCGGAATTGGTACTTCTGCAACGAGAGCAGAGATTCTGAAAAAACTGATTACGATTCGTTATCTGGCGTTAAACAAGAAGACTCAGG
>JAQXIM010000074.1 GCA_029007785.1 Clostridiales bacterium
AAAAGTGAATCTGTGGTTAAATATACGTTGCCAGAAAACGAAACACAAATTTTTGCTTCGAAATATAAATTATATTTGCCAAGTGAAGAAGAATTATTGAGGGAGTTAAATCAGGAATATCAAGCTTTGGAAGCTGGTATGGTGGGGGAAGAGAACATTGACGGTGAGAAAGAAGAGTAGATTTTGCACCAGGGTGATGCAAAATTGATGATATATATTTTGTGGAAAAAGGGATGCACGAGCGGTATTAATACTTTATAGATATTGCCAATATTTTAGTGATTATGTGGGGATATGATTTGAATTTGTACTCACGTTGTGACGGTAGTATTGATGTCAAAGAAGAATTAAGGAGAGCGTTTTTATGAATATCAAAGAAATGGATGTACTTACAGCGCATTTTGATAAATACTTTGAGCAAAACGACTATACAGTTTTGCACCCCACACTAGATATGCCCATTCATGTTGATGCGTTACTGTATAAACCAACTGAGAAATATCCTTTTTGGAAGCTTGCTACTATGGGGGCGAGCGATTATAAAATGAAAGAACCTAAAAACGCATTGGGTAATCGCAATGAATATATTATGGCTATTTCGCCAGATGAGAATATGTCTGATCCTGATATTGCAAACTGGTATTATTCAATGCTTCTTGGAGTTGCCATGTATCCTGTTATGACTGACACTTTCATCTCGTATGGACACAGTATGGAGTGGCCTGTTGAAGAAGGAGAAGAGATGGTTGGCGCATATATTGAATTCCCTCAAATGATTGAAAAACCGGAATTATTGCGTTGCAAACTTGGATTATTCAAAACAGCAATTTGCTTATTGGTGGTTTTGATTAACAAAGCCGAAAAGGAAAGATTATTAGAAGGTGGTTCGGAAAACTTTAGTTATTATCTTTTCCCAGAAGATCAGGAGCAATGCCATTTCCTTAGCGAGCGAACGAGAACAGACAATTTCTGAGCAGACAATACCAAATTACGGTGACACGTTCCCGTGTACTGCGGGAGTAGATTTATTCCCGTGTTATGTGGACATTCACGGTATAGTCTCAACCCATGTGGAGACGGTCGTTCAATTAAGCAGGAAACATATCGATACGTGAAGGTCGACCTGGATGTTTCCAGACTCTAAGTAAGAATCATAACAGAGAGGAATTGACGTATGAAACAAAAGTTATGTAAGCTGCTGGCAGTATTGCTGGCTGTTGGTATGGTAAATATGCCTGTTTTGCCCGTCCATGCTGCAGGAAGTGATATTGTGGAAGATGTCGTCCAGGAAAGAATACTGGAAGAGTGTTCGGCAGAAGAGGAAGGCGAATCCGTTTGTCTTAATGCAGCTGCAGATAACGGTCAGTTTGAGAGAATAACTGACGATCTGACCGAAGAAGTGTTGGACGAAGAAGTTGTTCTCAAGGAGAGCAGGATCCTTCTGAAGGATAAGAGTAAAACTTATAATGGAAAAAGAATCTCCATTGGTTTGGCAAAGGTAACAGGAAGCACCGGAAAGGTAACCTATACTTACTATACCGATAAGAAATGTACCAGTAAAACAACCACAAAAACTCACGGAGCTTCTTCTAAGGGAGGCGCACCGGCAAATGCAGGTACTTATTATGTTGTAGCCCAAGTGGAAGCCGATGACAGTTATGCAGCTGCTGCAAGTAATGTCGCAAAATTGACAATTAATAAAGCTGCTCAGGATATTGATGTGGATAACACATCCAAGACCTGGAAAGATTCTTATGTAAAATCTGCAGCCCGCACCTTTAATATTGACGCCTATGCAACGGATGGATCCATTAGTTGTGAAAAGGTATCTGGGTCCAGCTCCCTTAGTATCAGTAAAAGCGGTAAGGTAAAGATCAATAAGGGAACCAAGGCCGGTTCTTATACCATGAAGGTCAGGATCACTGCCGCATCTACGAAGAACTATAAAAAGGCAACGAAGACCGTAAAGATCTCAGTTACTGTAAAGAAGACGGAGACTTCTTCGACGAATAATGGCGGAGGCGGCAGTTCAAATAATGGAACGGTTTACTGGGTTGCTGGTGGTGAGGTTTATCACAGTACAAAAGGATGCCGATCCTTGAGTCGTTCCAGGAATATTTACAGCGGATCAGTTTCTGAGGCAAAGTCGCAAGGAAAGACCAGACCCTGTAAGAATTGTCACTAATCAAGAATAAATTTTTTTCAGTATGAAAAGGTCTGCATTTGTCATATGACAAATACAGACCTTTTCTCGCTGCCGGTTGCCGAACTCCTGACAGGAATCGGTGATGCGTTCCTGCACACAATACTTGGTGATCCTGCACTCTGAAACATTCCACTTCTCTGCCTTTGTTTGGCCGCAATTCTCGCAGGTATCCTCTTCCGGTTCTGACGTGCGGGTATACCACAGGTGTTGCAGATGGTGTCCGCATCATCGTCGTAGACATGAGCACCGTAGCCGTTCTTGGCGGAGTTATTCGTCAAATAGCAGCCATCTCTATCAGACTCCTGCTGCCGCCAGATTCCTGGAATTTATTCGAATGAACAAAAAAGGTATCATGACCGGGAAATGTTGAAGTGATTTTAAGAGTAGATTTCGACAAAAAAGTTCATATTTCTAAAAGAGTTTATCATGATAGTGTATTGTATTTAGATGGAGACATTATTATAGTAATAACAAGAAGAATGGTACGAAAACCATGCAGTTAAGTTTACAAATAATGTCAGAGCTTCATGTGTGAAAGGAGATTCATTATGTTAGAGGTAGGAACAAAAGCACCGGCATTTTCTTTGCCGGATCAGAACGGAACCATGCACACTCTGGAAGAGTATCGGGGCAAAAAAGTTATCCTGTATTTTTATCCCAAGGATAATACAGCAGGATGTACAAAGCAGGCGTGCGGTTTTGCAGAGAGATATCCTCAGTTCACGGAAAAAGGAGCAGTCATCCTGGGGGTCAGCAAGGATTCGGTTAAGTCGCATAAGAACTTTGAGACGAAATATGAGCTGCCTTTCACCCTGCTTTCCGATCCGGAACGTCAGGTCATTGAAGCTTACGATGTATGGAAAGAGAAAAAGAATTACGGGAAGGTGTCCATGGGCGTGGTGCGTACCACATATCTCATCGATGAGGAGGGTGTGATACAAAAGGCCATGGATAAGGTAAAAGCGGCAGATAATCCTCAGCAGATGTTGGAGGCCCTGGGATGAAAATAATTCTGTCACCGGCGAAAAAAATGAATGAAGACACAGATTCTCTTGCCCCGCTGGATTTGCCGGTGTTCATGGAGTACACGGAAACCATTATGCATTGGATGCAGAATTTGTCTTATGAGGAGGCAAAAAAGCTTTGGGGCTGCAATGACAGAATTGCGGAGCAGAATTTTTACCGTTTTCAGAATATGGATCTTCGACATCGTTTGACTCCTGCCATTTTATCCTACGAGGGAATCGCTTATCAGTATATGGCACCTTCTGTATTTGAAGACAGAGAGTACTCTTATGTTCAGGATCATTTGCGGATTCTTTCTGCTTTCTACGGAGTGCTGAAACCCATGGACGGTGTCACTCCCTATCGTCTGGAAATGCAGGCAAAGGCGAAGATCGAAGGCACGAAGGATCTTTATGATTATTGGGGAGACCGGATTTACCGGGAAATACTGGATGAAAGCAGGATTATCATTAATCTGGCATCCAAGGAGTATTCCAAATGTGTGGAAAAATATCTCACGGCAGAAGACCGCTGCATTACCTGCGTCTTTGGAGAAATTTCCGGGGGGAAAGTAGTACAGAAGGGGGTCTATGCCAAAATGGCCAGAGGCGAAATGGTTCGATATATGGCAGAATATAACGTGGAAGAACCGGAGAGATTAAAAGGTTTTGACCGTTTGGGATACGGATTCCGGGAAGATATGTCCGGTGAAACGGAATATGTGTTTATTCGTGAAAGCTGACAGGGGGGAATCTGTCAAAATCATCAAGACAAAAACGAGGGGCAGTTTCCGATTTGCTCCTTTGATGTACCGTGATGCAGTTCTCAATCATATCGGCAATATCAATAAAATGCCGCGTAGTATACCTTATTGGGACATTTTCATTTGTGGTATATCAGGACATTATCAAATATAGCTCATATAAGATGAGAGCAAGGAAAAAATACTTTCTTGACAAAAAGCAGATTTCAAGTTAGAATTCTGACATGATTTATGATTCAAATTGAGACAAGATGGAACCAATCATCAGAGTCTTCAAAGCGATCTTTACGGGACCACTCCTCCGGGAGTTAAGGCCATACGGACAGCCGGGTCCACTGCCGATTGGCGGTCTTCCGCCTTATTGATTGAGTTAAAAGCTCAGTTTTACGAAGTTGGTTACTTTATAACCGAAATGCGTACTTACGCAAACTTGTGAAATGGTCAATAAGAGTAGTAAAAGTATTGTTGCTATATAGACTCTGTGAAATTCCTATTCGTCAATTTATTGGATATTATTATCATCTTTCTCTTTGTACCTGTATGTGATGACATACATATGTAAGTCCATGTATACATAAAGACATGTATATATAATATACATAAGTCCATGTAAACATAAGGGCATATAACATAAGGACATTCCTGTATATCATTATTCGGAACCGGAGAAAGAAAATATTGGGATAATGGGATAGATCTTTTAACGCAAGTTGTGTGAGTACAGCTTGCGTTTTTTTTATTCTGCGAGGTGTACTTATGAAAAACGAAAGAATCGATCAGAACAGAGCGCCCATATATGAAGCGCTGCAGACATTTCGCCATATGCGGGTGGTTCCCTTTGATGTCCCCGGCCACAAACGGGGGCGGGGAAATCCTGAATTGGCAGCCTTTCTCGGGGAACAATGTGTGGGAATTGATGTCAATAGTATGAAGCCTCTCGACAATCTCTGCCATCCCATTTCAGTGATAAAAGAAGCGGAGATTCTTGCCGCAGATGCTTTCGGGGCAGCTCATGCTTTCCTGATGGTGGGGGGAACCACCAGTTCCGTGCAGAGCATGATTTTATCTGTCTGCAAAAGAGGAGATAAAATCATTCTTCCCCGGAACGTGCATCGAAGTGTCATCAATGCTCTGGTCCTCTGCGGTGCCATTCCGGTAT
Organism: Clostridiales bacterium; assembly: GCA_029007785.1. GTDB lineage: Bacteria > Bacillota > Clostridia > Lachnospirales > Lachnospiraceae > UBA3305. The sequence continues at coordinate 5,134 of JAQXIM010000074.1, forward strand.
ATGTCAATCCCGATCTGGATCATCGACTGGGAATTTCTCTTGGGATGCAGAGAGATCATGTGGCAAAGGCCATTGCGGAAAATCCGGATGCGGTGGCAGTTCTTGTAAATAATCCCACCTACTACGGTATCTGCAGTGATCTGAAAAGTATTGTAAAAATGGCTCATGATGCGGGAATGTACTGTCTTGCCGATGAAGCCCATGGTACTCATTTCTATTTTGGGGATGATATGCCTCTTTCTGCCATGGCAGCGGGAGCGGATTTTGCTGCCGTATCCATGCATAAGAGCGGCGGCAGTCTGACCCAGTCCAGCCTCCTTCTTACAGGCGCTGCGGTCAATGCCGATCATGTGCGACAGATTATCAATCTGACTCAGACCACCTCCGGCAGTTACCTCCTCATGTCCAGTCTTGATATCAGCCGTCGGAATCTGGCCCTCCGGGGGAGAGAAGTATTTATGAAAGTAATCAATGTGGCAGAATATGCCAGAGAGGAGATTAATGCCATCGGTGGATACGATGCCTTTGGTGCGGAGCTGATAAACGGAGACTCCGTATTTGATTTCGATCCCACCAAGCTCAGTGTCCATACCCGGGATATCGGGCTGGCCGGCATCGAGGTTTATGACATTTTGCGTGACGAGTATGATATTCAGATTGAGTTTGGCGACATTGGAAACATTCTGGCCTATCTCTCCATCGGTGACCGTCCCCAGGAAATTGAACGACTGGTCAGTGCTCTGGCAGAGATTAAGCGCAGACATCAGCGGGATCAGGCAGGTTTATTCAGTCAGGAATACATTAATCCGGAAGTTGTCAGCAGTCCTCAGGAAGCCTTTTATGCAAAGAAAAAAAGTCTGCCGCTGAGGGAGACCATCGGATGCGTCTGCAGCGAATTTGTCATGTGCTATCCTCCGGGAATTCCCATCCTTGCGCCGGGAGAGCGGATTACAGCGGATATTCTGGAATATATCGAATTCGCTAAGGCCAAAGGATGTTCCATGACGGGACCGGAGGATCCGGAGATTCTTCGTTTGAACGTATTAGAATAAGGAGGACTCAGCTTTGGAATTATGGTTCAGTGAGTTTCATACTCCGGATGTAAAACACAGCATTCGGGTGAACAGACATCTGTTTTCAAAAAAGAGTGAATACCAGCAGATTGATATATTTGATACCCCCGAGTTTGGACGGGTGCTGACTCTTGACGGCAATGTTATGCTGACGGAGCGGGATGAATTTATTTATGATGAAATGATCACCCATGTTCCCATGTCCGTTCATCCCAATATCCGGGAAGTATTGGTAATCGGAGCGGGAGACGGCGGTGTGGTAAAGGAACTGACAAGATATGAGAGCATTCGCCGAATTGACCTGGTGGAAATGGATGAACAGGTGTTGGAAGCCTGCCGCAGCTATCTTCCGGAAAATGCCTGTCGACTGGATGATGAGAGGGTGCATATTTATTTTGATAATGCTCTGCGGTTTATCCGACGATGCCGGGACGCCTATGATTTGATTATTGTGGATTCCAACGATCCCTTCGGGCCTTCGGAAAGTTATTTTACCAGAGAATTTTACGGCATTTGCTATAATGCCCTCCATGAGGATGGGATTATGGTGAATCAGCAGGGCAGTCCTTTTTATAAGCACGATGCGGAAGAAATGCAGCGCAGCCATAAACGTATTGTAAATACTTTTCCCATCAGCCGTGTATATCAGGCCCACATTCCCACCTATGCCGCCGGCTACTGGCTGTTTGGCTTTGCCAGCAAGAAATATCATCCCATTAATGATCTGAATGAAGCAAAATGGAAGGCACTGGGACTTGGCACAAGATACTACACAACGAAACTGCATGTGGGAGCTTTTTATCTGCCTGCTTTTTTGGAAAAAATGCTGGAGGAGGTTGAGTGATTTTGAAGAACCTGGGAAAGAATATTGAAACATTTATTGGCTGTGAAGCAGAATATTCCGACGCAAAGATTGTCCTTTTTGGTGCTCCCTTTGATTCCACCACAAGCTTTCGTCCCGGGGCGCGATTTGGTTCCGCGGCGATTCGTCATGAAAGCTTTGGTCTGGAAACCTACAGCCCCTATCAGAATAAGGATCTCTGTGACTGTGACGTTTTTGACTGCGGAGATCTGGAACTTTGCTTTGGATCTGCCGAACTGGCTTTGACAGATATTGAAAACAGGGCCAATGAGATTCTGGAGGACGGCAAGCTTCCGCTGCTGATCGGCGGCGAGCATTTGGTAACTCTTGGGGCTCTTCGGGCGGCGGCCCGCCGCTATCCGGATCTTCATGTGGTTCATTTTGATGCCCATGCCGATCTGAGAGACGACTATCTGGGAGCAAAGTTAAGTCATGCCTGTGTCATGCGCCGGGCCCATGATATTCTTGGAGATGGACGGATTCATCAGTTCTGTATTCGAAGCGGAGACCGAAGTGAATTTGAATTTGCAGAAGAACATACCGATATGCATCGGTTCCATTTTCAGGGTCTGGAAGAACTGACAGAAGAACTGGTAAAATCCGGTGTACCGGTTTACCTCACCATTGATCTGGATTGTCTGGATCCGTCCGGATTTCCCGGAACAGGAACGCCGGAGGCTGGCGGAGTGACATTTCAGGAACTTCTTCAGGCAATTCTTCAGATTTCCCGGGCCAATATTGTGAGTGCCGATTTGAATGAGCTGGCTCCCATGCTGGATACCAGTGGGATTTCAACGGCTGCGGCCTGCAAGGTTCTGCGGGAACTGATTCTGGCATTGGATCATTAAGATACAAAGGCAGATATGTTTCTGCAGAGGAAATCATCGGAGTTTTTCATAGTGTTTGTGCAGTGAAAGAAAAGAGAACATAAAGAGAAAGCAAAGAGAAGTTAAAGAGAAAGCAAAGAGAATGCTATAGATGAGGAGATAAAAATGAGCAGAGTTTTAATCATTGGATGCGGCGGTGTTGCCAATGTAGTAATCAGAAAATGCTGTCAGGTCAGTGAAGTATTCACGGAGATTTGTATCGCGAGCCGAACGAAATCAAAATGTGATGCGTTGGCGGATTTGCTGAAGGACAGGACGGAGACGAAAATCACTACGGCTCAGGTAAATGCCGATGAGGTACAGGAACTGATTGCCCTGATCAATGAGTATAAACCGGAACTGGTTATGAATATTGCTCTTCCCTATCAGGATTTGACCATCATGGATGCCTGCCTGGCCTGCGGAGTGAACTATATGGATACGGCAAATTATGAACCGGAAGACACGGAGGATCCTCAGTGGAGAGCTGTTTATGAAGAGAGGTGTAAAAAAGACGGTTTTTCTGCCTATTTTGATTACAGCTGGCAGTGGGCATATCGGGAAAAATTTGAAAAAGCCGGACTTACAGCTCTTCTCGGCTGCGGTTTCGATCCCGGGGTAACCCAGGCTTACTGTGCTTATGCAAAGAAGCATGAATTTGATACCATCGAAACCATCGATATTCTGGACTGCAACGGCGGCGATCACGGTTATGCCTTTGCCACCAATTTCAATCCGGAAATTAATCTGAGAGAGGTATCGGCACCGGGAAGCTATTGGGAGAATGGTCACTGGGTGGAAATTCCGCCCATGAGCATCAAAAGAGAATATGATTTTGAAGGTGTGGGCAAAAAGGATATGTATCTGCTTCATCATGAGGAAATCGAATCTCTGGCCCGAAATATTCCCGGGATCAGGAGAATTCGTTTCTTTATGACCTTTGGACAAAGCTATCTGACCCACATGCAGTGTCTGGAGAATGTTGGTATGCTTTCCACCGCCCCTATCCTGTTTGAAGGCCGGGAGATCGTACCGATTCAGTTCCTGAAAGCACTGCTTCCCGATCCGGCCACTCTTGGTCCCCGTACCCACGGTAAGACAAATATTGGCTGTATTTTTACGGGTAAAAAGGACGGTAAGGAAAAGACCTATTATATTTACAATATTTGTGATCATCAGGAATGTTATCAGGAAGTGGAAAGTCAGGCTATCAGCTATACCACCGGTGTTCCGGCCATGTGCGGTGCCCTGATGCTTTTGACAGGAGAATGGAAGAAGGAAGGGGTATATACCGTGGAGGAATTTGATCCCGATCCATTTATTGATGCACTGGATCGATATGGACTGCCTCACCGGGAGAATCACAATCCGGCTCTGGTGGAGGAATGAAATCGGATGGTATTATTACAATGCAGCCAAGGAAGGGAAGTAAATTGGAGACGATAAAGGAATCAAGAGTCAATCAAATCATAGACACCCGGCCTGTGTTTTCCGGCCTGAAGGGAAGAACTCCGGAAGAAATGTTTGGAAATCTGCCTACGCCCTGCTATATCATTGATGAAGGACAGCTTCATCGAAACGGAAAGGTTCTTTGGTCGGTGATCGAGCATACGGGCTGTAGGATTCTGTTGGCCCAAAAGGCTTTTTCCAACTATGATTTTTATCCTCTTCTTTCCGAATATCTTTCCGGAACCGAGGCCAGCGGATTGTATGAGGCAAGGTTGGGGGCCGAAAAGATGCCGGGAAAAGAGGTTCACGTATTCTGTGCCGCATATCGTGACGATGAAATGGATGAGCTGTTTCAATATGCGGACCATATTGTTTTTAACTCAGTCTGTCAGCTGAAAAAATTTGGTAAAAAAGCGAAAGCACAGGGAATAAGCATTGGACTTCGTATTAATCCCCAATGCTCCACTCAGGACGGTCACGATATTTACGATCCCTGTGCCAGAGGCAGCCGACTTGGGGTAACAAGGGAAGTCTGGGATAGAGAAATGAACGAAGAACTGACTTCTCTGTTGGATGGACTTCATTTTCACACGCTGTGTGAGCAGAATGCGGATGATCTGGAAATTACCTTGCAGGCGGTAGAAGCAGGATTTGGACATATCCTTTCCCGCATGAAGTGGCTGAATATGGGAGGCGGCCACCATATTACCAGAGAGGATTACGATATTCCATGCCTGGAGAGACTGATCCTATATGCCCAGAAGAAATGGGATCTTCAGGTTTATCTGGAGCCGGGAGAAGCCGTGGCCCTGAATGGCGGTTATCTTGGAGCCAGAGTTCTGGATGTGGTTCAGAATGAAGAGGTTCACATTGCCATTCTGGATGCCAGTGCTGCCTGCCATATGCCGGATGTTCTGGAAATGCCCTACAAACCTCCCATTTACGGAACGGAAACGGCAGAAAATCAAAATCATATCTATCGTCTGGCAGGGCCAACCTGTCTGTCCGGCGATGTGATCGGCGATTACGGGTTTTCTTATTCCCTGGAGGAAGGGGATTTTCTTCTTTTTGGGGATATGGCCATTTATTCCACTTGTAAAAATAACACCTTTAATGGGATGCCTCTGCCCAATATATGGTGTCTGACGGAGTCCGGCCAGCTTCTGCAGCTGACGGATTTCGGTTATGATGATTTTCAGTCAAGGCTCGGAAGCAGAACGAAACAGAACAGCCAGTAAATCCTGGCTGAAAAACGACGAGATCACAGATTTTTTAATGTTTATTAAAGTTTATTTAAGTTAGATACGGTATTCTAAATATAATGGACATGATTCTATGTTATAATAACTATCTCATGGAGGATCCAAGGTGTCAGACAGGCAGAACACCCTCTGCCTGTCTGGTATCTTTGGGAAGAAAGGACATATATGAGAATCCTGTTGGCCGAAGATGAAAAGCCCCTGGCCAGGGCGATTACACGGACCCAGGCGGAACTGGATACCAAGCTTTACGTGGGAAATATTACCCTGGATCGTTCCACCTTTGAATTAACTTCTCATAAGGGAAGCTTTCGTCTGGCAAATAAAGAATTTCAGATGATGGAAATGTTCATGGCAAATCCTCATCATATTATAGCACCGGAACGATTAATGGAGAAAATCTGGGGATATGAAAGTGATGCCGAAATCAATGTGGTTTGGGTGTATATTTCTTACCTGAGAAAAAAACTTACCGCTTTGGATGCGGATATTCAGATCAAAGTCACCAGAAACGTGGGATATTCTCTGGAGGAAGCCGATGATAAAAAGATTAAAGGTTAAATTTGTTTTGCTGGCTATGGTATGTCTGACTCTCCTGCTGACAATGATTGTAGCAGGGATGAATATCATAAACTATAATTCCGTAGTACGGGATGCCGATGAAACCCTGGAATTTCTTTCGGAGAATAAAGGGCGTTTTGCAGATTTTGATATGAAAAAAAGATAAGATGCCTCCCCATATGTCCCAGGAAACACCTTATGAGACACGATATTTTTCCGTCCTGTTAAATAACAGCGGAGAAGTTGTTCAGACAGAAACTTCCAGGATCGCTGCTGTGGATCGGGCAACAGCCATTGAGTATGCACAACAGGCCTTTCAGAACAAGGACTCCGGTGGTTTTATTGCCGGTCTGCGATATATGAAATACGAGGAAGGGAACAACTTCCGAATTACCTTTCTGAATTGCGGCAAAGAACTTCAGTCTTTCCGTTCGTTTCTTTGGATCAGCGTGGGGATGTCACTCTGCGGTCTCTTTATTATTTTTTGGGTTATCTTTTTCTGCGCCGGAAAAATCATTCGTCCGGCTGCAGAGAGTTATGAAAAGCAGAAACGATTTATTACCGATGCCGGACACGAAATTAAAACTCCCATCACCATTATTAACGCCAATATTGATTTGCTGGAAATGGAATTGGGAGAAAATGAGTGTCTTTCCGATATTCATCAGCAGGCGGATCGCCTTACAGCTCTGACGAATGATCTGGTCTATCTGGCCCGGATGGAAGAACCGGAAAATAAGGTGGAAATGGTGGAGATGCCCATTTCCGACGTGATCAGTGAAGCCATTGTGCCTTTTAAAGCCGTCGCCCAGGGGCAGGGGAAAGAAATTCGGTGTTCCATTGAACCCCTGCTTTCCATGAAGGGAAACCAGAAATCCATGGAACAGCTGATTTCCATCCTTATGGACAATGCCTTGAAATACTCTCCGTCAGGGGAGGCGGTAAATGTTTTCTTTGCCAGACAGGGAAAATATCTTCGTCTGAATGTTCAGAATAAAACATCTGATCTTGTCAGCACAGAGGATATTCCCCATCTTTTCGAGCGATTTTATCGTACGGATCAATCCAGAAATTCGGAAACAGGAGGTTACGGCATTGGTCTCTCTGTTGCCAAGGCCATTGTGACCGCCCATGGCGGGAAAATTCATGCCTGGACCGATAATGGTTCCTCCTTCCATATTACGGTTTCGATTCCCTTTTGAACCCAACTCATTTGTTGGGCAGCTTATTATTATGATATCAGCCATTTTCCGCAGTCAAAATGAAAAATTTTGGCTGCTTTTTTTGTTTCAGTTAAGCTTCGGCTTGTAGAATAGGGACAAGCAAGCAGGAAGGAGGAGCCTTTATGGCATACCAAACGGTATTTCAGCGATACGAACTGAAATATATCTTGACAAAAGAACAAAAAGAAACAATTCTGAAGGCCATGGAACCATACATGGCTTTGGATGAATATGGACGTACCACTATACGAAATATTTATTATGATACGGACAGTTATCGTCTGGTCAGGCATTCCCTGGAAAAGCCGGTCTATAAAGAAAAGCTGCGGATCCGCAGTTACAGCCAGGCCAGACCAGACAGTACCGTTTTTGTTGAACTAAAAAAGAAATACCAGCATGTGGTGTACAAACGAAGAATTTCTCTGCCGGAAGAGGACGCTATGGAATGGATATCCGGCCAATGTCATTGTAAGAAAAACACCCAGATTTCAGAAGAAATTGATTATTTCCTGTCCTATTATGAAACACTCCATCCGGTTCTTTTTCTTTCATATGAAAGAGAAGCCTATTATTCCAGGGATAAGTCGGATTTTCGTGTTACCTTTGATGATACCATTCTTTGCCGCCAGGATCATCTGTCTCTGGAGAACGAGGCCTACGGAACTCCGATTTTGCCGGAGGATATTGTTCTTATGGAAATCAAGTGTGCCGGTGGTATGCCATTGTGGATGACCCACGTGTTGACTCAGGAACATATTTACAAAACATCATTTTCAAAATACGGAACGGCTTATCAAAAAATGATTTTGCCAAAGTTAAAGGAGGCTGTCTGTCATGTTTGATTCACTTTTTCGAGGTCTGTTCGATACGGACATGACCGTTGTTATCCGTATGTCGGATTTTCTGCTGTGTCTCGGCTGTTCCCTGCTGATTGGTCTCATACTGGCCGGGAGCTATATGTACCGTTCCCGTTACACAAAAAGCTTTATTGTTACTTTAGCTTTGCTGCCTGCTGTTGTCTGCGTGGTTATTATGATGGTCAATGGAAATATTGGAGCCGGAGTGGCTGTGGCAGGAGCCTTTAGTCTTGTTCGCTTTCGATCGGTTCCCGGAACAGCAAAAGAAATTACCATGCTTTTTCTTGCCATGGGATCCGGATTGATTACCGGAATGGGATATCTTGGTTTCGCCCTGCTGTTTACTTTGATTATGTGCGGCCTCAGTATTCTTTATAGTCATCTGGATTTTGGTACCCGGAAAAATGCGGACCGATACAAGACGCTGAATATTACGATTCCGGAGGATCTGGACTATACCTGTGTATTTGACAGCGTTTTCAGCCGGTATACAACCAGCTGTGAACTGATACGGGTGAAAACCTCCAACATGGGAAGTATGTTTCGTCTTACATATAATCTGACTCTTCAGGATGTATCCAAAGAAAAGGAAATGATTGATCAGCTTCGCTGCAGAAACGGCAATCTGGAGATTTCCGTTTCCCGACAGGAAACAACGGCAGCGGAATTGTAGACGGAGCAAAAGAAAACACGGGAACAGAACAACGGGAACAGAATAACGGGAACGGATTATGAGAACGAATAAACAGGAACAGAATAATGGGAACGAATTATGAGAACGAATAAACAGGAACGAATTATGATAATGAATAAACAGAAACAGAATAATGGGAACGAATTATGAAAACGAATAAACAGGAACGAATAAACAGGAACGAATAAACAGGAACGAATAAATGGGAAAAATAAATGGGAAAGAATAAAGGGAAAGAAGGCGATTGCAAAATGAAAAAGAAACAATCATGGATGATGCTGGTTTTGAGCCTGGCTCTTTTGGCATCCGGCTGCAGCAGTCCCAACAATTCCGGTACATCCGGCGAACAAACAAATCAAAAGAGTGGGGAGGAATCCAAAGTTCAATCTGACAGTGGTTCGGATTTTCCGTTCGGGGATCAGGCGTCCGATGAGGATGGATCCGGCAATCTGTCAGCCGCATATCCAACGGATTTCTTTTCCGACCGGGACTTTGAGGTGGGATACGATGAGAATACAAGTGCAGTCATCCGGCTGAATGGTGATTCTGCCTCCTGTACCTCGGACGCTGTTCAGATTTCCGGCAGTACCGTGACGATTCTGGATGAAGGAACCTACATACTTTCGGGAACTCTGGATGATGGGATGATTATCGTTAATGCAGAAAAAACGGATAAAATTCAGCTGGTTTTGGATGGTGTCTCCATCCACAGCGAAACCAGTGCACCTATTTACATTCTCCAGTCTGACAAGGTGTTTGTCACCATGGCAGAAGGTTCAGAAAACACCCTGACCAATGGAGGAACCTTTACTGCCATCGACGAAAACAATATTGATGCGGTGATTTTTTCCAAGGAAGATGTGACCTTCAATGGAATGGGAACCCTGACCGTTACTTCTCCGGGAGGACATGGCATTGTTTCCAAAGATTCCCTGACATTCACCAGTGGTACGTATGATATTAACTGTGCTTCCCATGCCCTTTCCGGCAAGGATGATGTCACCATAGCCAATGCAGAATTTATCCTGGTATCCGGCAAGGACGGCATCCATTCCGAAAATGGGGATGATGCAGAATCCGGTTATGTATATATTCAGAGCGGAACGTTTCAGATTTCTGCAGAAGGGGATGGAATCAGTGCGTCTTACTTTCTGCAGATTGCAGACGGTACTTTCGATATTACATCCGGCGGAGGCAGTGAAAATGCTTCAGCCAGGTCTTCCGATTCCTGGGGGAATTTTATGGGCGGCGGCAGACATTCCGGCGGCGGAAAGAGAGGAGCTGCGGATGGTGCAGTACCTCCGGAAAGCAAGAATGGAGAAAAATCAGGCGGTGCTGAGTCTCCGGAAAGCAGCGGAGGCGTCAATGGAGTGAACTATACCGGCACGGAAGACAACAGCGGACGATATGCCGTAAACCAAATCCCGGGAACCCTAACTGCGGCGGGAACGACGGATGCGGCAGATACAACAGAAGACAGCTCCAGTATGAAGGGTTTGAAGGCGGCGGCCGATTTGATCATTGGCGGCGGTACCTTCACCATCAATTCTGCAGATGATGGAGTTCATTCCAATTCCTCCCTCATTATCAATGGCGGTGTATTTGAAATGAAATCCGGTGACGACGGTTTCCATGCCGATGAAAACCTCAACTTCACCGAGGGAACAGTAAATCTGACAGAAAGCTATGAAGGCATGGAAGGCCTGTATATCCATATTTCCGGTGGAACAATTACGCTGACAGCCAGTGATGACGGACTGAACGCAGCAGGAGGCAATGATTCCAGCGGTATGACCGGCGGCAGGGATGGTATGTTTGGCGGAGGAAATGCTTCTTCCAATGGAAGTATTCTTATCTCCGGCGGAACCATCTGCGTAACGGCTTCCGGTGATGGTATTGATGCCAATGGAAGTCTGGAAATAACGGGAGGAGATACCATTGTCAGCGGTCCTGCCCAGGGTGATACGTCAACCCTTGACTATGATACTACGGCTGTCATTTCCGGCGGTACCTTTATCGGAACCGGTGCTTCCGGAATGGCTCAGACTTTCAGTGACTCGGAACAGGGAGTTGTTGCCGTCAGCGTGGGCAGCCAGTCGGCAGGTACCGAAATCACCCTGGCAGATCAGGATGGGAATATCATAATTACCCATACTCCGGAGATTGATTTTGCTGTTGCCATTATCAGCAGTCCGGAACTTGTAAAAGGGGAAACCTATATGTTTACCGTTGGTTCTCTTTCCGGAGAGTTTACGGCCAACTGATATCCCTGAATCAAAGACAGAGAACAGGACTATTCTTCAGATGTATTTATATATAGACATTTGAAATGGAAGATGCCTTGTTCTCTGTTTTATTTCTTGGTATAATCTGATGAGCCAAGGGACAAATGGACATAAAAATGCATGCTTGCATGCATTTTTATGTCTATGGGTCCCGCCAAACATGAGAAAGAAGCCATTTTTCGAAGAAAAATGAGCGGATTTCGAATGTTTGAATCGATTTTGAGAGTGCGAAGCACGAAAAAATCGATGACAGGCTCATCAGTCGGGAAACCCATCGAATGAGCCAAGGGACAAATGGACATGAGAAAGAAGCCATTTTTCGAAGAAAAATGAGCGGATTTCGAATGTTTGAATCGATTTTGGGAGTGCGAAGCACGAAAAAATCGATGACAGGCTCATCAGGCGGGAACTCATTTGATTTTTAAGATAATAGTTTGTCCTGGCTGATATATTCCGATGAGGAAAAGCCATGAAAATCTGCGGTAATCGAAAATCAGTCGGTTGTTTCATCATAAGGAGGAGAGCTATGAGATATCATATCGAAGGAGAGACATTGCCCGTTGTCATTTGTGAATTGGAAGGCGGAGAGAAAATGATCACAGAGGGAGGCGCCATGTCCTGGATGTCCCCCAATATGCAGATGGAGACCAGTACCAACGGCGGAATTGGCAAGGCTTTCGGCAGAATGTTTGCCGGGGAAAAAATCTTCCAGAATATTTATACGGCCAGAGGAGGTCGGGGAATGATTGCTTTTGCGTCCAGCTTCCCAGGATCCATTCGGGCTTTTTCCATTGAACCAGGCAAAGAAATGATTTTTCAGAAAAGTGCTTTTTTGGCTGCGGAGGCAGGCGTAAATCTTTCGGTGCATTTCCGTAAGAAAGTGGGAGCCGGATTCTTCGGCGGTGAAGGTTTTATTATGCAGCATATCAGCGGTCAGGGAATTGCTTTTGCCGAATTTGACGGCCATGTTGTGGAATACGATCTGGAGCCGGGGCAGAAAATAATTGTGGATACCGGCCATCTGGCAGCCATGACGGCAGGCTGTTCCCTGGATATTCAGACCGTGCCGGGAGTAAAGAACGCCCTGTTTGGAGGCGAAGGACTTTTTAATACGGTCATCACCGGTCCCGGAAGAGTATGGCTTCAGACCATGCCCATCAGCAATGTAGCGGGTGCTATCCAGCCCTTTATTGTTACCGGCTCTAATTGATCTCAGCAGGAATACAGTAAGACGCAGACAGAACCGGAGCGGATTTGAAACCGAAGGTTTTGGTTGGCTTGCGATTGACATGCGGAGTAATACCCAGTTCAATCTGGGAGAAAGGAAAAACCAGTTATGATCTGGGATACAAGCTCCGGAATGATTGGTTTATATGTAATACCATGTGGAAGAAAACATGTTACCGAATTGTTGTAAAGGTGGGAACCTCAACCCTTACTCATGATACCGGATCCATTAATCTTCGGAATATTGAACGTCTTGTAAGAGTTCTTTCCGATCTGTGCGGTTATGGTCATGAAATAATACTCGTTTCCTCCGGTGCCATTGCTGTAGGAAGCGCGAAACTGGCCCTTCCGGAGCGGCCAAAGGAGCTGCGGATGAAGCAGGCGACGGCAGCAGTGGGACAATGCCGTATCATGCATATCTACGATAAACTCTTTGCAGAGTATAATCGGACGGTAGCCCAGATTTTGCTTACGGGAGAGGATGTAGAAGATGAAAAGAGAGCTGCTCATCTTTCGGGAACCTTTGAGGCATTGCTGAGCATGGGTATTATTCCTGTTGTTAATGAAAATGACTCCGTTTCTTCGGCAGAGATTGAAACGGGAAACCATAAGGTTCTGGGAGACAATGATACCTTGTCTGCCATTGTGGCAAGTCTCTGTCATGCAGATCTGTTGATTTTGATGTCGGATATTGATGGATTGTATAACAAGGATCCCCGGACGGATTCCAATGCCAAGCTGATTCATTCCGTCTATGAAATAACCGATGAAATCCGGACCATGGCCGGCGGTGCCGGATCCTGGCGGGGAACCGGCGGCATGGCGACGAAGCTTCAAGCGGCGGAAATTGCCGTTGGATCCGGCTGCGATATGGTCATTTCCAATGGCAGCCGAATGGATGATATTTACGGGATTGTGGAAGGAAAAGAAATCGGCACACGGTTTTATGCAAAGGGGAAAGAAAAATGACGGTTTTAGAACAGCAGGGAAGACAGGCCAAGAAGGCTTCCCGAATCCTGGCAGCAGCAGGAGAGACAAAGAAAAATCAGGCCCTTCGGATGATGGCAGAACGGCTTGACAAAGAGAGAGAACGCTGGCTGGCAGCCAATGCAGAAGATGTTGCGGCGGCTAAGGAAAACGGAATGAGCAGAGCCATGCTGGATCGCCTTACCTTGACTGATCAGCGAATCGATGGAATCATTGCCAGTATTCACCAGATCATCGCTCTTCGCGATCCCATTGGAACCGTGACGAAAATGGAAAAGAGACCCAACGGTTTGATTATCGGACGCCGCCGTGTACCTCTGGGAGTCATCGCCATTATATATGAAGCAAGACCCAATGTAACCGTGGATGCAGCAGCCCTTTGTTTGAAATCGGGAAATACCTGTATCCTTCGGGGCGGCAAGGAAGCCTTTCATTCCAACAAGGCGGCCGTGGAAATTATGAGGGAAGCTCTTGTTCAGGCAGAACTTCCCATGGACTGCGTTTCCCTTGTGGCGGATACCAGTCGGGAGTCGGCCAATGAGCTGATGCATCTGAATGAGTATGTAGATGTGCTGATTCCCAGAGGCGGTGCCGGACTGATTCGGGCTGTGGCGAAAAATGCCAGCGTGCCGGTGATCCGTACCGGTGAAGGCGTATGCCATATTTACGTGGACAAGGAAGCCGATCTGGATATGGCAGCAAGGGTTTTGATGAATGCAAAATGTTCCCGTCCTTCGGTCTGCAATGCGGTGGAATGCGTGTTGATTCATGAGGAGATAGAGGAAGCATTTCTGCAAAAAGTCGTTCCCATGCTGAAGACAAAGCAGGTGGAGCTTCGCTGTGATTCCCAGGCTTTGGCACTGGTAGGTTCCCAGGGGGTGGCCGCTGCAGAAGAAGATTGGGATGCCGAGTATGATGACTATATTCTGGCTGTCCGTACGGTAAAGGATATGGAAGAAGCCATTGAATTTATCAATGAACACGGAACCGGCCATTCCGAATCCATTCTTACTGCTAACTACTTCAAAGCACAGCACTTCCTGGATGTCGTGGATGCGGCAGCCGTATATGTTAATGCGTCCACGCGTTTCACCGACGGTGGGGAATTCGGACTGGGAGCAGAAATCGGAATTTCCACCCAGAAAATGCATGCCCGGGGTCCCATGGGGCTGGAGGAGCTCACCACCAGCAAATATGTGATTTATGGGGAAGGTCAGATCCGGGAATAATCGAATATCCGAGTCGATTTTGAGAGTGCAAAGCACAGAATAACGGCGTTAGGCGCATATATCAGGTGACTTATAATATAAACTAGGTCAATTTAGGCTTTAGGTACTGTTCCCTGCTCAGCCAGAACGCAGATGTTTGTTGAGTTTTGTCGGGGATGAAACGCGGTCTGTGGCAGAAAGCAGAAGTAAACAGGTCTGCATCTGTCTTTTTGAAGCGGGAATTGTGGAAAGGCAAAAATATAAGACAGTATAGAAAAGATCTCCCTGTTGTGACGATTCTTCTGGTGGCGGCTGCTTTTTTCATCTTTGTTATGCTGGAACGGATCGGTTCCACCAATGATATTTCCTTTATGTATGAACATGGAGCTCTTTATGCTCCGGCTGTGTTGGAAGGTAAGGAGTATTACCGTCTTATCACTGCTGCGTTTCTTCATTTTGGTGCAGCGCATCTGATGAATAATATGCTGGGGTTATATTTGATTGGAGAAAGACTGGAGCGTATGGTTGGAAAAATCAGATATCTTCTGATTTCTTCCATGAATCTGTCAAAAATCAGCGCCGGATCACAGATGTCGGATAATCAGAAATAAGCATTGGAAAACTGCCTTTTGGGGTTGAAATAAACACTGTCATTTTTAATCATCACAAGTTAATTTGAACATAAGAGAAGGAACTTGGGTTCGATCACGAACCCAAGTTCCTTCTCTTTTTGGTTCTGATTCTTTCGCAACGGCTTCCATTGGAGATTATACCTCCCAGCTAACCGTGGAAAAGAATCTCGTGAACAGTCGGGGCCGTATTCTGCCCTTTGGTCTGAATCTGAAGATCACCAAAAGCAGCGATATCTATACCATGAAAGATGAGGTGGGAGGAGAAAAGATCTTTCCCCATGGTTATCTGGCGGAAATTAAGGATGCCAACGGGAATCGGGTCTGTCTCCTGTATAACGGAAAAGCTTATTCCGATTCCAATGGATGGTATCCTGCGGCAAACTCCTCGTCCAATCAGCTTACTAAAATTGTACATCTGACGGCATCGGCTCCCTCCTCCGGATATCACTTTTGATTCGGCAGGACGTACCGTTTGTGAAAGTACCACCAATGTATCCCGGAAAAAGATTTACGGGGCATCGGCATCGGCATACTCGAATTCCGGGAAAGAAAACCGGGTCACGGCCGATGTCGTCACGGGACTGCACGGAGTCAATCTTTTGAAAAACGGCGGTTTCGAATCCGGTACCCTGACCTGGACGAATACACCCTATGGAAATGATGTGACGCAGCTGTCTGCTGTCGTCGGGGATTATCGAAGTGCAGGCGGTGTGAGAAGCGGAGCCAAGAGTATGCGGGTTCATG
>JAQXIM010000075.1 GCA_029007785.1 Clostridiales bacterium
CAAAATGTGCCCTTTGGTAAATGAGCTGAAAACTCGACAAAGTATTCAGACCCTTGTATGTGTCACCGGTCAGCATCGGCAGATGTTGGATCAGGTACTGGACGCGTTCCATGTAGTGCCGGATTATGACCTTTCCATCATGAAAGATAAACAGACGCTGTTTGACATTACCACGAACATTTTGAATCGAATCAAAGCAGTATTGGAAGAAGTACAACCCGATGTAGTGCTGGTGCATGGTGATACTTCAACTACTTTTGTGACGGCACTGGCTTGCTTTTATTTGCAGATTCCGGTTGGTCATGTGGAAGCCGGTCTTCGTACCTACAATATCTATTCGCCCTATCCGGAGGAGTTCAACCGGCAGGCGGTCAGTATCATCAGCCAATACAATTTTGCACCAACAGAACTCTCAAAAGAGAATCTTTTAAAAGAAGGTAAAAGACCGGAATCAATCTTTGTTACAGGCAATACTGCCATTGATGCACTGAAGACTACTGTTCGTGAAGATTATACTCATCCTGAGTTGGAATGGGCGTCTGACAGCCGACTGATTATGATTACGGCTCACCGACGGGAGAATTTGGGAGAACCAATGAAGAACATGTTCCGTGCTATTCGCCGGGTAATGGATGAGCATTTGGATGTAAAAGCCATTTATCCGATTCACATGAATCCGGTTGTGAGGGAGACGGCGAATGCAATATTAGGTGATGATGACAGGATTCACATTATTGAGCCGCTGGAAGTGTTGGATTTTCATAATTTCTTAGCTAGAAGTTATCTGATTCTGACAGATTCCGGTGGCATTCAGGAAGAAGCCCCGTCCCTTGGGAAACCCGTTCTGGTGATGCGAGATACGACGGAACGTCCGGAAGGCATCGCCGCCGGAACTCTAAAGCTGGTAGGCACTGAGGAGGAAACAATCTACAATAATTTTAAATTATTATTGGAAGATGCACAGGAGTATGCAAAAATGAGTAACGCAAGTAATCCCTATGGAGATGGTTTGGCGTGTAAGCGGATTGCGGATGTGCTGGAGCAGTGTTGAGTTGAGGCCAAATATGACAAAGAGAGTTTATCCACTGATTGTGCTTAATTAGCCAATCACTCGGTTAATTCAGAGGTAATTCAGTGAAAAGAATATCGAAACCAAAATGGATTCGCATAATCCCCATTATCATGTTCCTTGCTGTTTGTACATTATTATTGGTAAGAATGATAGATCAATCGAACCATTCTTTGATCTGTAATTCCTATACCATCCAAACAGACAAAATCCAGGAATCCATCCGTATCGCCCACATCACAGATTTACATAACAGTATATTTGGAGAAGATAACCAGGAATTGCTTGATCTTGTGAAGGAGCAAATGCCGGGTTTGATTCTGATAACCGGCGATTTACTGAATTCAAGTGAGATCAATACAGATATCGCCACAGACCTGATCACTAACCTTAGTGAGATTGCACCGGTTTATGTATCTTTAGGTAATCATGAGGCAGAATATCAGCAGAATTACGGCACCGAGATTATACCGCTTTACGAAGATGCAGGAGCGGTTGTATTGGACAGCCAGTATCAGGATATAGAAGTCAATGGCCAGCAGCTTCGTCTGGGCGGTATCTATGGTTATTGTCTGCCGGCCAAATATCTGGAAACGAAGGAAGCCGACCCGGAAGAGTGCGCTTTCCTGTCGGATTTTCAAAACACAGATTCGTACACGATTTTAATGTGTCATATGCCGGTCTGCTGGCTGCTGAACGGCGGACTGGACGAATGGGATGTGGACTGTATATTTTCCGGTCATCTTCATGGCGGTCAGGTAATCCTTCCGCTGATCGGTGGTGTATATGCACCGGATATGGGATGGTTTCCCGGGCGATTGAAAGGAGTGTTTTCTTCCGGCGACGGAGCTTCCAACCTGATATTATCTACCGGATTGGGAAATACGGAGTGGATGCCAAGAATCAATAACCGGCCGGAGATCGTAACGGTGGATATTCTTCCTCAATGAGAGAAGAGAAATCCATCATGACAGAAAAACTGGAAAAAATCAGAAAGAAATCAGAAAGAAATCGATAGGGACAACTGGGATTCGATAGGATAGTTATTAATCAGAGGAAGATTATGGACATAAAAAGAGATTGCTTTTTACCGGCATTAAAAGCCGCATTGAAAAATGAGAGAGTATCATGGACTGAAGAACTGGAATCACAGGATTGGGCTGAGTTGTTTCGGATTGCAGCTGAACATAAGGTGCTTCCACTGATTTATCAGGCAGTATACGATTGTCCTGCGGCCCGAAAGATGGAGCCGCAGGTTTTCATGTCCGCTAAACAGCAGACGATTCGTTCTGTCATGTTACAGACAATGAAAACAAATGAATTTTTGGATCTGTTCCAGCATCTGCAGAAAGCGGGGATTCAGGCATTAGTAGTGAAAGGTATAGTATGCCGCAATTTATATCCAAATCCAGATTACCGGATGTCCGGGGACGAAGATGTATGGATTCCTGAAGACCAGTTTGAACTCTGCCATCAGGCCATGCTGGATTATGGAATGCAGCTTGCCGATCCGGAAAAAGATATTGCCGCAGTGTACGAAGTTCCCTATGGAAAGCCGGGGTCGCCCCTTTACATTGAGCTTCATAAAAACCTTTTCCCACCGGAATCCAAAGCCTATGGAGATTTCAACCGTTTCTTTGCCGACGCGCAGGAACGATCCATTTCCCTGACCATAGAAGGGAAAACGGTTGTTGCCATGGGATATACCGACCATTTATTCTATCTGATCTGTCATGCCTTTAAGCATTTCCTTCATAGTGGATTCGGAATCCGTCAGGTATGCGATATTGTTCTCTTTGCCAATACCTTTGGCAGTCAGGTTGACTGGATTCGGGTTCTGAATCAATGCCGGGAAATCCGTGCCGACCTGTTCACAGCAGCATTGTTCCGGATTGGAGAGAAGTATCTGACCTTTGATCCCATAGCGGCTGCCTATCCAAAAGAATGGCAGGACATTTCGGTGGATGAGCAGCTGATGCTGGATGATCTGCTGGATGCCGGAATTTACGGGGATGGTACGATGAGTCGAAAACACAGCAGTAATATTACCCTCAATGCCGTTGCTTCCGAAAAACAGGGAAAGAAAACCGGAAGTTCCCTCTTAAAAGCCCTGTTTCCGTCGGTGACTCAGATGGAAAGCCGTTACCCGTATTTGAAAAAGTGTCCCTATTTGCTTCCGGCTGCCTGGGTGAATCGTATCTGGAAGTACCGGAAAGAAATACAGGCATCAGACAACAATGATGCCGTCGAAAGCATTCAGATTGGAAATCAGCGTGTCAGAATGATGAAGGAATATGGCATCCTGAAATAAAAAACGAACCGATAAAAATCATGGAGATTTTTGTCATAGGAGAGAGTGGAATGGAAGAGAGAAAGACAGCACGAAAAAAGGTCATAGTGATTACGAATCACTCCTACATGCTTTACCGTTTCCGAAAGGAATTGATCGAAGCCATGATGGAGCAGCACGAGGTAGTGCTTGTTATGCCCTTTACCGGACATGAAGAGGATTTTCAGGCCATGGGGCTGCGGTGCATCAATACCGAGCTGGAACGCCGGGGCATCAATCCCTTCACCGATTTGAAACTGGTGAAGACCTACCGGGAGATTCTGAAGAAAGAGAAACCGGACTGTGTGATTACATACTCCATCAAGCCCAATATTTATGCAGGGTATCTTTGCAGCCGCATGAGAATTCCTTATTACGCCAATGTCCAGGGGCTGGGGACAGCGTTTCAAAAGGCTGGCCTGGCCCAATTTGTCACCATGCTTTATAAGTCTGCGTTCCGAAAGGTTCAGAAAGTATTTTTTGAAAATGAAACCAATGCGGAGGAATTTCGGCAGCGGGGGATTCTGGGAAAGGAAAAACAGGTGGTGCTCCATGGTGCAGGCATCAATTTAAAAGAATATGCCTATACACCCTATCAGGTAAACGACCCGGTTCATTTTCTGTATCTGGGACGAATCATGAAGGAAAAGGGAATGGACGAACTTTTCGGAGCTGTAAGACAGCTTCATGGGGAAGGGTATCCTTTTATTCTTGATCTGGTAGGATTCTTTGATGAAGGAAATGATGAATATAAGAATCAGGCAGAACAGCTGGAAGCGGAGGGCATCCTGAAATACCATGGATTTCAGGAAAATCCCCAACCTTTTTATGTAAAAGCCGATTGTATCGTGATGCCCAGCTATCATGAGGGGCTGAGCAATGTCCTCCTGGAAGCGGCCGCCCAGGGGCGTCCTGTGATCACCACAGATATTCCCGGCTGCCGGGAAGCCGTGGAGCATCGGAAGACGGGGCTGCTTTGCCGGGCTCAGGACGAAGACAGTCTTTACCGGACCATGAAAGAGTTCCTGACTCTTCCGGTGGAAGAACGGGAAGCCTATGGTAAAGCAGGACGAGCCAAGATGGAGAGGGAATTTGACAAGCAGGCCGTGGTAGCGGAGACTTTGAATGCAATTTCTGCCATTCATTCCGGCCGATAACCGGCTTTTCGAACCGGACAACGGAAAACCGGAATCAGGGAATCCTTTCGGGGTCGGCTTGATATGTCCGCCGTTATGGGTACAGTTGACTTTTGGAGGTTTTTTGTTATACTGTAACAAGACGTATTAGTCTCAATGGCATTATGCTGTTTTTCTTTTGATTTGGGAGATTTTGATGAACAAAAAGATTTTATATCAAGCCAATCAAAATTATATAATGAGAAAGATTGCCGGTGAGGAAGTGCTTGTTGCTATCGGTGCTGGTGTTGCTGATTTTAGCGGTTATATCAGGATGAATACTACTGCTTCTGCAATATGGAAGCTGCTTCAGGAAAAAGTCAGTGAAGAACAGATCATTAACGCAATGTATGAAAAATATGACGCCCCCCTTGAGCAGATTACTGCAGATGTTCAGGGTACTTTGAAAGCATTGATTTCCAAAAAAATGGTTACTGTACATGGTGAATAAGAGATTTCCTTTAAAAGGCACGTTTGAGTTGACTGGTCGTTGTAATTTACAGTGTAATATGTGCTACGTTCGTGTGAATGAACAGGCCATAAAGAAATCAGGAAAAAAGGAGCGAACCGCATCGGAATGGATTCAAATGGCTGAGCAAATAGCTGATGCAGGAACCTTATCGCTTCTTTTAACAGGTGGAGAAGTTACGCTGCGTTCTGATTTTTGTGAAATTTATGAAGCGATTGCAAAGATGGGGTTCATTACAACGGTATATACAAATGCAACGAATATTACCGATAAGGTAATGTCAGTATTTGAAAAGTATCCGCCGCAGGTGATTGGGGTTACCATGTATGGAGCATCGCCGGACACATACCAGAAAATTTGCGGCTCAGCCGAGGGCTATTACAGGTTTTTAACTGGCCTTTCCAGATTGAAAGAGTTACCGTCAATCCTTGAGACCAGAACAACACTTGTAAAAGGTAATGTCTCTGATTATCAGGCTATGAAGACGTTTGTTGAGAGGGAATTTGGTCCCAAACAGGTTTTGCATGTATCGGCACACGTGTATAAGGCGGTAAGAAATGGGATTTGTTCACCGGAAAAAGAACGTTTGGATGCAGTAGAGAATTGTTCTTTTTTCTATAGTTGGCTTAATAATCTGAAAGATCTGATTGAGAATAAGAAGGTACCGATTAATAAACTAATAGATATTCAGAAACTGCAGACTACGGAGCAGGAGTTAAAGAGGCGTACCCTTGGCGGAGACGGAGGTTATTTATTCCAGAACTGCGGAGCCGGTATCGATGAGTTCTTTATATCATGGGCAGGCGACATGTATGCATGTGGAATGCTCCCTGTTGGATGTACGCATCCCTTTGAAACAGGTTTTAGGGATGCCTGGGAAAACTTGCCGGCTCAGTATCCAAAAACAAAAATTAATAATAGATGTAGGAATTGCAGTCTGATGCCTTTTTGTGAAAGCTGTCCGGCTTACCGAATGGTGGAAACCGGAGAATGGGATGGAATTCCTTCGTATGCTTGTGAGAAGGCTGCTTATTTAAAAGAGCTTTTGGAACCATTGTTCGAAGAAACTAGAAATTTTTCATAGAGATAGGAGAAGTCTTATGGTGAGAGAAAGATATGAAACACCTGAATTTCATGCAAATGAATTGAATATGTTTGATGGCATTGCAGAAACATGTTGGGGTTATGGATACGTAAACATTCGTGTTTATCAGGACGCAAATGGCAACAAGCAGTATGATGATGGAGAAACGATTTACTTCTATGAAGATTATCGAGTAGCAGATCGCGGCCATTGCAATGAGGTAGCTGATAAGGTAAGAGAGGACTTGAAAAATGTAGATAAAGATTATCAGCAATATCTGGAGAGAGTATCCGGTGCAGAAAACAGTAAATCGTTAGCAGATTCTCCCTGGCAGGATTTCATTAAGAGCTGATGAATAGAAAAACAGTACTGTTTGAGAACAGTAAAAAATTTAATATTGCTGGGTATACAATTTCAGCATCTTTAAATCCATTATCTATAAACGAACCTGTGATTATCCCAGGTTCGTTTATGGCATTTGAGAGTCATTTTTCCGGAAAGCCGGACTTTGATTTCCGGATTGACTCTTCGGTTTCTTTTAATCGGGGAAAAAAGTTGTTTCAGGCTGACAATTTTATGAGAACCAGTATCTATGAAGCGGATGATGACTTTTGGAACTGGGTCTGGTTAAAAAATGATGGTTCTGAAGGAATGAGTTTTCTTGTCAAAAAAGATTTCAGCGAAGTTGTTTTATTAAAAAATGATTCATTTCAAGGGAATCTGATGAGAGAGCTTGGGTTTATGTTTGCCTATGCAGTATTGCAAAAAAATGCTTGTGTACTCCATGGGATCACCATGGAATATCATGGAAAAGGGATTCTTATTCTTGCAAAATCCGGGACAGGAAAAAGTACACATGCTCGTATATGGCGTGACTCGGAGAATGCCTTGATTATTAATGGTGACAGATGCTTGTGCAGATTCGTGGATGGTACATGGTATGCTTATGGTATGCCCTGGTGCGGTACTTCCGGTGAATATATCAATCGAAGAGTTCCCATTAATGCAATTATCTTTTTGGAACGTGGAGACAGCAATATTTGTTTTCATGTGCCGTCTTTTGATGGCACCTTTCGGCTTATGGAAGCCATCAAAGCACCAAACTGGGATCGGATGCTGTATTTGAAAGCGATGGATTATTGTGAAGAATTAGCAGAAAGTATACCTATGTTTGTATTACAATGTACACCTGACCTGGAATCGGTTAAAGTACTGAAAAGTGCTTTGGCAGAAAGAGGCATATTAGATGAATAAAAATGTAAAATGTATCATGGCCTCGGAATTATTTGCTTTAATCAAGCCTCTTTTAGAAGAAGGGAGGGAGGCTTGCTTTATTGTCAGTGGTATGAGTATGTGGCCGTTTATTCATCACAACAGGGATTCGGTGATCGTAAAGAGCATCGATTTCAATCATTTGAAGGTAGGAGATATCATTCTTTTTGAAGTACCTTGTTATGAGAAGTACATGCTTCATCGTATCATGGCAATTGACAAGAAGAAAAAGAGATTTCAGACTGCAGGTGACGGCAATTATTTTATTGATGGCTGGTTTCCGGGAGACAGTGTGATTGCTGTTGTTACTGGCATGAAAAGGAAGGGGAAATTCATTTCAGCCAATAGTCTGACGTACAGACTATTGGCTTCGATGTGGAGAATACTGTTTCCAGTGCGAAAACAGTGTGTATTTTTCCTGAAAAAGATATCAAGGATAAAATCCGGAATCGTCGGTTTATTTGATTGATAAAATGATGGATATTCAAAGCAAAAAGGGATATCCTGAGGTATAGTGATAGTCACAGCGGGGGTGGTCTGAGAAGACTTCCCTCTTTGTCTTTGCCGGCAGCTGTTCAGAAAAAAATCCTGGGTTTTATCATAAAAAAAGACCAGTATTTTAGGATAACTCTTTACTTTTTTTAGAAATGGTTTAGAATAATGGATTATACGATAAATGCGACGATAGCTCAGCGAAATGAAAGCCAAATGCTTTCATAACCCAGGAGGAATTGAGAATGGAAGAAGGAAAGAAAACCATCGGATTATTGACCAGCGGCGGAGATGCGACCGGTATGAATGCAGCCATTCGTGCCGTGGTACGGGCAGGAATTGCTGCTGGTATGAATGTTAAGGGTATTATGCGCGGCTATGCCGGCCTTCTGGAGGAAGAAATTGTTGATATGAGTTCCAGGAGCGTGGCAGATATAATTCACCGCGGCGGTACGATTCTTTATACGGCCCGGTGCAAAGAGTTCATGACCGAGGAAGGTCAGAGAAAAGGTGCAGAGATCTGCAGAAAGCATGGAATTGAGGGATTGGTTGTAATCGGCGGAGACGGATCTTTTCGTGGTGCCGGTAAGCTGGCAGAACTGGGAATCAATACCATTGGTATTCCCGGTACCATTGATCTGGACATTGCCTGCACCGATTATACCATTGGATTTGATACAGCGATTAATACAGCCATGGAAGCCATTGATAAGATTCGTGATACTTCCACCTCCCATGAGCGTGTAAGTATTATTGAAGTAATGGGACGCCATGCCGGATATATTGCCCTGTGGTGCGGAATTGCCAACGGAGCGGAGGATATTCTGATTCCGGAAACCTATGACCATGACGAACAGAGAATCATTGATCAGATCATACGTCAGCGTCAGAGCGGTAAGAAGCATCATATTATTATCAATGCGGAGGGAATTGGTCATTCCGTAGGAATGGCTGCCAGAATTGAAGCGGCCACGGGAATCGAGACGAGGGCGACGATTCTTGGACATATGCAGAGGGGCGGAGCTCCCACCTGCAAAGACCGTGTATATGCTTCCATCATGGGAGCCAAAGCGGTTCATCTGCTTCTGGAAGGAAAGACCAGAAGAGTGGTGGCTCATCAGGCCGGTGAGTTTGTGGACTACGATATTCTGGAAGCATTGGCAATGAAGAAGGAGATTCATTCCGATTTCCTCGGAGTCGGACGGGAACTGATCCGTGTCTGAACTGTCAGACATGAAAATGAATCTGCCGGCGGCAGGTTTTGCAGGCAGACGAGAGAAGGATGACCGGATGAGGATGCCGGAAAAAGAAACCAAAAGAAAGAAGTGTGGGGCTATGACAGAAGAAAGAAAAGGGGATGTTCCTATTTATCACGCAGTAACAGACTGTAATAAGGAGTCTATAGTGAAAGATGATCGTGCGACACCGGAAGAGCTCTACGCTGAACTGGTGAAAAAGATACGGCAGTATCATCCTTCGGATGATTTGAGCCGGGTGGAAAAAGCTTATCTGGTTGCCAAAGAATATCATAAGGATCAGAAACGGAAATCCGGTGAGCCCTATATTATCCATCCGCTGCGGGTTGCCATTATTCTGGCAGAACTGGAGATGGATAAGGAATCGATCATTGCCGGTATTCTCCATGATGTGGTGGAAGATACGAGTATGACTATTGAGGAACTGGAAGCAGAATTTGGTTCGGATGTGGCCTTGCTGGTGGACGGTGTTACCAAGCTGACCCGGTTGTCCTGGGATGGAGATAAAACAGAGCTTCAGGCGGAAAACCTGAGAAAGATGTTCCTGGCCATGGCCAAGGATATCCGTGTTATCATCATCAAGCTGGCAGACCGTCTCCACAATATGCGTACCCTCCAGTTCATGAAGCCGGAGAAGCAGAAAGAGAAGTCCAGAGAGACCCTGGATATCTTTGCTCCGATCGCCAGCCGTCTTGGTATTTCCAAGATCAAGATCGAACTGGATAATCTGGCGCTCTCTTACCTCCATCCGGAGGAATACAAGAAGCTGGTTCAGGCTATTGACCAGAAAAAGAGTGCCAGAGAGGATTACATTCAGCAGATTGTGGATGAGGTTCGCGGTCATCTGACGGCGGCCGGAATCAAAGTGGAAGTCTATGGCCGTGTAAAGCATTATTTCAGCATATATAAAAAGATGAAGGTTCAGGAAAAGACGCTGGATCAGATTTATGACTTATTTGCCGTACGTGTGCTGGTAGACACGGTTCAGGACTGTTATGCGGTGCTGGGTCTGATTCATGAGATGTACACTCCCATGCCGGGCCGATTCAAGGATTACATTGCCATGCCTAAGCCCAACCGGTATCAGTCCCTTCATACGACGCTGATTGCCAAGAATGGTACTCCCTTTGAAATCCAGATTCGTACCTATGAGATGCATAAGACGGCAGAGTATGGTATTGCCGCCCATTGGAAATACAAAGAAGGAAATACCAGCAATACGGCTCTGTCCGGAGAGGAAGAAAAGCTTAGCTGGCTTCGTCAGATTCTGGAATGGCAGAGAGAGATGTCGGATAACGGCGAATTCCTGTCCTCCCTGAAGAGCGACCTGAATATTTTCTCTGAGAAGGTTTACTGCTTTACTCCCAACGGTGATGTAAAGAATCTGCCCAAGGGTTCCACGCCTGTCGATTTTGCTTACAGTATCCACAGTGCCGTCGGTAACCGGATGGTAGGTGCCAGAGCCAATGATAAACTCGTTCCCATTGATTATCAGATTCAGAACGGTGACCGGATCGAGGTCATTACTTCCCAGAATTCCAAGGGACCGAGCCGTGACTGGCTGTCCATTGTCAAGAGTACTCAGGCAAAGAACAAGATCAATCAGTGGTTCAAGGAACAGAACAAAGAAGACAACATCTTCAAGGGCAGGGAACTTCTGGAGCATTACTGTAAGTCAAGAGGTATTGCCCTTTCCGATATCACGAAGCCGGAATATATTGAGAAAGTTCTGGCCAAATATGGATTCCGGGAATGGAACGCTGTTCTGGCTGCCATCGGTCATGGCGGTTTGAAGGAAGGCCAGGTAGCCAATAAACTTCTGGAAGAGAAAAAGAAAGACGACAGAAATCGTATTACAGATCAGGAAGTTCTCCAGGCAGTGGCCGAGAACAGTACGAAGAAACCGGCACTTCGGAAAACGAAAAATGGTATTGTGGTGGAAGGTCTGGACGACCTGGCAGTGCATTTCTCCCGCTGCTGCAATCCGATCCCCGGTGATGAGATCGTGGGCTTTATTACCAGAGGCCGCGGTGTATCCATTCATCGAACCGATTGCATCAACGTTTTGAATCTGCCGGAAAATGAGAGAAGTCGTCTCATTGAAGCGGAATGGCATCAGCAGATCCAGCAGACGGAGAAATATCAGACGGAGATTACCATTTATGCCAACAACCGGATCGGACTGCTGGCCGACATTTCCCGGGTTCTGGCAGAGGGCGAGGTGGATATTCGTTCTCTGAACACGAGAACCAGCAAGCAGGATGTGGCCACGGTATCTCTTCATTTTGAAACAAGCGGTGTGGATGAAATCAATCGTATTATACAGAAACTGCGCCAGGTAGAAGGCGTAATGGATATTCAGAGGACAGCACAATGAGCAAATTATTGATTCAGTATCGTGTTTTGGGTGCCATCGGTACCAACACTTATTTTTTGGTAAATCAGGAAACCCAGGAAGTGATTCTTGTGGATCCCGCCGATAATGCGGAATACATTGCAGATCAGTGTAAGCAGAGAGAGTACAAACCTGCCGGTATTCTTCTGACCCACGGCCATTTTGATCATATCTATGCCGTGAACGATTTGAAGAAAGCATGGCCTGAGGTGAAGGTATATGCCTTTGAGGGTGAGAAGAAGCTGATGGCGGATCCCTGGATGAACCGTTCCAAGGTATGGGCGGAGCCGGTTTCCGTGGAAGCCGATGTATGGCTGAAGGACAGAGAAAAAATCCAGCTGGCAGGTTTTGATATTGAAGTGCTCCATACTCCGGGACATACTTCCGGCAGCTGCTGCTACTATATCGAAGACGAGAAGACCCTTATGAGCGGAGATACCCTGTTCTGTGAGTCTTATGGAAGAACGGATCTGGATACCGGCAGTGAATCGGCGATTTTCCGTTCCATTCAGGAATGTCTGCTGAAGCTTCCGGATGATGTGGATGTTTATCCGGGGCATATGGATGTTACTACCATTGAACACGAGAAAAAATATAATCCGGCAGTGTTTTAAGACGGAGGGCGAGCCTGAAGTTTAGCAGCCGATGTGAAAAAAGACAGCTCCCGGCAGCGGCAATGTCATTGAGTTATGCTTAACCTTAGACACTGTCCGGCAACGGGGGTTGTTTTTGCGAATTGCCATGGAATCTTCGGAGGCAGCCGGTATGTCGGGTCAGCTTTCGGAGACAGGGAGGTCAGGAATGAAAATTGGGTTTACATTGGAACGGGATGAATTTGAATACGATATTCGCGGACTGCTCATGGCTTTCTATCCGGGAGCAGAGATTATCCGGGATCCTCAGGAGGAGACGGAGTGGTGTCTCCATGTGAAAGCTTCGGATCTGGAGGATCGGGTGGCCAGAAAGACGGCGGTGAAGCAGATGGTCTATCGTGAACTGGCTGACAGAACGGGAAAAGAGCTTCCCTGGGGAACTTTGACGGGAATACGCCCGACGAAGATTGCCATGGCTCTGCTGGAAGAGGGGAAGGAACCGGATGAGATTGCCCAGACCATGCAGGAGGAGCATCTGGTAAGCCGGGAGAAGAGTGAACTTTCCGTGCGGATTGTGCAAGTGGAGAAGGAAGTTCTTCGAAATGTGGATTATGAAAATGGATACAGTCTGTACGTGGGCATTCCTTTCTGTCCTACCACCTGTCTTTATTGTTCCTTTACCTCCTATCCCATGTCCAAATGGGCGCCCCGGATGGGAGAGTATCTGGATGCCCTGGAGAAGGAACTGGATTATACGGCGGAAGCCTTCCGTGACCGGAAACTGAATGCCATTTATATTGGCGGAGGCACGCCGACGTCCCTTTCGCCGGAGCTGATGGATCGTCTCCTTTCGGCCATTTGCCGTCGGTTTGATCTGACCTGGCTTCAGGAATTTACGGTGGAGGGCGGACGCCCCGACAGTATTACCGAGGCAAAACTGGATGTTCTGAAACGGTATCCGGTTACCCGGATTTCCATCAATCCCCAGACCATGAATGATGAGACTCTCCGGCGAATCGGCCGCCGTCATTCGGTGGAGGAGATTCGTCAGGCTTACCGGATGGCCAGAGAGAAGGGCTTTGACAATATCAATATGGACATTATTCTGGGACTGCCGGGAGAAATGCCGGAGGATGTGGCAGATACGCTGGAACAGATAAAGGAGCTTGGTCCCGATAGTCTGACGGTTCATACGCTGGCTGTGAAGCGGGCTTCCCGTCTCAAGATGGAGGCGGAAGGCACGGTGGTAGCCGGAGGCACCCAGGAGGAGGCCGAGGAAATGATGGAGATTGCTTCCCGGGGAGCGGAAGAGATGGGACTGACTCCCTATTATCTCTATCGTCAGAAAAATATGGCCGGCAATCTGGAGAATGTAGGCTACTCGGTTCCGGAGAAAGCGGGAATTTACAATATTCTCATCATGGAAGAAATGCAGACCATTGTGGCTTTGGGAGCCGGTACGGTGACCAAGGCCGTGTTCCCCGGAGGCCGGATTGAGCGTGCCGATAATGTGAAAGCTGTGGAACAGTATATGGAGCGGATTGACGAGATGATAGACCGGAAGAGAAAGCTTTTCGGACGCTGAGGGATCCCGTAAGAAAAGCTTGCCAGATTCCGGGGGAATAGGTATAATAAATCAGATTAGGAATCCATGCTGCTGCGGACGGAAACCCTGGGAAAAACGGGGCAGTTCGAAGAGCAGCCGGTAAAAGATACAGAGAAACAGGGAAAGATTTCCGGACAGAAGGTTCCGGAGGTTTTTTCGCGGGAAAATAGAAGGAGACGACAGCATGGCACTTACCAAAAAGCCGGTAACCGGCATGAAGGATATTCTTCCCCAGGAGATGCAGATTCGTGATTATGTGATCGCGCAGATTAAGGAGACCTATAAGAGTTTTGGTTTTACTCCCATCGAAACTCCTGTTGTGGAAAATCTGCCCAACCTGACCAGCAAGCAGGGCGGAGACAATGAAAAACTCATTTTCAAAGTAATGAAAAGAGGAGAAAAATTCAATCTGGAAAAGGCAGCCTGTGAGGATGATCTGGCAGACAGCGGTCTGCGTTACGACCTGACCGTTCCTCTGGTTCGTTACTATTCCAATCATGCCAATGAGCTTCCCAAGCCTTTCAAGGCTCTTCAGATCGGACCGGTATTTCGTGCCGACCGTCCTCAGAAGGGAAGATTCCGTCAGTTCTATCAGTGTGATATTGATATTCTGGGAGAAGCAGGAAATCTGGCTGAGATCGAACTGATTCTGGCCACCACCACTCTTCTGGGCAAACTGGGCTTTGAAGGCTTCACCGTTCACATCAATGACAGAAAGATCCTGAAGGCCATGGCTGCCTACAGCGGTTTCCCGGAGGAATCCTACGATCAGGTATTCATCATTCTGGACAAGATGGACAAGATCGGTCTGGACGGCGTTGCTTCCGAACTGGCAGAAAATGGCTTTGAACAGGCTGCCATTGACAAGTATCTGAGTCTGTTCCAGGAACTGGAGCAGCAGGAAGACGGTATTTCCTATCTTGGTGAAAAACTGGCCGGCGTGATGGAAGAGGGAACGGCTGAGAATCTGAAGCAGATTGTGGACAGTGTTGTTTCCACCACCTCCACCAGGTTCAATCTGATGTTTGATCCTACTCTGGTTCGCGGTATGTCCTACTATACCGGAACGATTTTTGAGATCGAGATTGCCGGTCTGGGCTGCTCTGCCGGCGGCGGCGGACGTTACGATGAGATGGTAGGCAAATTCACCAACATGAAGACACCGGCCTGTGGTTTCTCCATTGGTTTTGAGCGTATCATCACCATTTTGCTGGATCAGGGCTTCCAGGTACCCGGTGCTTCCCAGAAAAAGGCATTTCTCATTGAGAAGAACATGCCGGCAGACCGTATGTGCGAGATCATGAAGGAAGCCCAGGAGATCCGGGCACAGGGTACGCCTGTACTGGTATCCGTAATGAATAAAAATAAGAAGTTCCAGAAAGAACAGCTGACCGCAGAGGGCTACACAGAGTTCAAGGAATTCTATGTGAATCCCATGCGTGGATAAAGAGAAAAAAGATTCCAGAATTCTTTAAGAAAAAGATTCTTTAATAGGAGGCATATCATGGCAGAATCTATGAAAGGGTTGCACAGAACCCATCGCTGTACAGAGGTGTCCAGCCAGAATATCGGTGAAACCGTTACCGTCATGGGCTGGGTACAGAAAAGAAGAAATCTGGGCGGTATGATTTTTATCGATCTGAGAGACCGTTCCGGCATTCTTCAGTTGGTATTTGATGAAAATGACTGCGGAGAAGCCGCTTTTGAGAAGGCCGGTACTCTTCGCAGTGAGTTTGTAATAGCCGTAACCGGTAAGGTGGAGAAGCGTTCCGGAGCCACGAATTCCAATCTGGTAACGGGTGATATTGAAGTTCGGGCTCTGGCGATCCGTATCCTTTCCCAGTCCGAGACTCCGCCCTTCCCCATTGAAGACGGCATTGCTACCAGAGAAGATCTGCGTCTCAAATATCGTTATCTGGATCTTCGTCGTCCGGAACTGCAGAAAAATCTGATGCTGAGAAGCAAAGTTGCGACTCTCTCCCGTCAGTTCATGGCTAAGGAAGGTTTCCTGGAGATTGAAACTCCCATGCTGGGTAAGAGCACTCCCGAGGGTGCCAGAGATTACCTGGTTCCCAGCCGTGTTCATCCCGGAACCTTCTACGCTCTGCCCCAGTCTCCCCAGCTCTTTAAACAGCTGCTCATGGTATCCGGTTACGATCGTTATTTCCAGATTGCCCGCTGCTTCCGGGATGAGGACCTTCGTGCAGACCGTCAGCCTGACTTTACTCAGATGGATATGGAGCTTTCCTTTGTCGACGAAGAAGATATCATGGATATCAATGAGAGACTGCTCCAGTATCTCTTCAAGGAAATCCTGAATGTGGATATTGAACTGCCGATTCCCCGTATGCCCTGGCAGGAAGCCATGGATCGTTTCGGTTCCGACAAGCCCGACATCCGTTTCGGTATGGAACTCAAGGATGTATCTTCTGTCGTAAAAGACTGTGGTTTCAGCGTATTTACCAATGCCCTGGAGGCCGGCGGCTCCGTTCGCGGTATCAATGTGGAAGGCCAGGGAAATATGCCTCGTAAGAAGATCGATGCTCTCATCGATATGGCCAAGGGAATGGGAGCCAAAGGTCTGGCTTACATCTGTGTTGGCTGCGGTGAGAACGGTGCTCACAAATCTTCCTTTGCCAAGTTCATGACTCCTGAGGAGATGGAAGCTCTCGTTGCTGCCCTGGACGGTAAGGAAGGAGATCTGCTTCTCTTTGCTGCAGACAAGAACAGCCTGGTATACAATGTACTTGGCAGTCTGCGTCTGGAAATGGGCAATCGTCTTGGCCTGATGAAGAAAGACGATTTCAAATTCCTGTGGGTAACCGAGTTCCCTCAGTTTGAGTATTCCGAAGAGGAAGACCGTTTTGTTGCCATGCATCATCCTTTCACCATGCCCATGGAAGAGGATCTCGATAAACTGGAAAGCGATCAGGGTTCCGTTCGTGCCAGAGCTTACGATATTGTCCTCAATGGCAATGAGATCGGCGGCGGCAGCATTCGAATTCATCAGGATGATATCCAGGCGAAGATGTTCCGTGCCCTGGGCTTCACCGATGAGCAGGCCCAGGAACAGTTTGGTTTCCTGCTGAATGCCTTTAAGTACGGTGTACCTCCCCATGGCGGACTGGCTTATGGCCTGGATCGTCTGGCCATGATTATGGCCGGTGCTGACAGCATCCGTGACGTGATCGCCTTCCCCAAGGCAAAAGATGCTTCTGATCTGATGATGGAGGCTCCCGCGGAAGTGGAACCCAAACAGCTGGAAGAACTTCATATTGCCTGCGTTCCCGAAGAAGAGTAATTTTCCGTTTCTTTTGTTTTTGTTCGATATGTTTTATCAGCTCTCATGCCTGCTGCTGCAGATGTGGGAGCTGTTTTTTATGCAATAGGAAACTTTATTCCCGTATAAAACTCTCCGGAAATGGAAAAGTGATCTGCATAGAATCCGGAAA
Organism: Clostridiales bacterium; assembly: GCA_029007785.1. GTDB lineage: Bacteria > Bacillota > Clostridia > Lachnospirales > Lachnospiraceae > UBA3305. Next base: position 17,193 of record JAQXIM010000075.1, read on the forward strand.
ATATCAGAAACTAAACAGACGGTTTTCACAAAATGAAAGAGTTCCGGCGTCAGAATGGAAGCATTCCGCAGCCGGAATGGAAGGATTTCTGCGTCAGATTGGAAGGATTCTGCCAGACGGAACTGATAAAAGTGGTAATAACGATATATATGAAATGTAGGAAAAAGCAGGTGGGAAAGGAGGATAGTAAAATAGGAATTGCATTTTTGTGAAAAAAACTTGATAAAATTCATCAAAATAAATTGATGCATGAAATTTCCAAAGAAAATCAAATTATAAATTCATGTACAGAAAAAATTTATAGATTATATACATTGTTAAAAAGTTGTTAAAATCAGAGAAAAAACTGTTGAAAATCACAGATGAATGAGTTAGAATTGAGTATACATTATTGTTTGAACTGCTTTTGTTTTTAGCATTTGTTCTATTATGCGTGAATTCTCTTGAAATTATGAAACAAAAGCAAGTAATGTTATTTAGAGAAGACAGAACGGAAATGCAAAAATCTACACAGTTGGGAGGGAAGTGCATGTCAATCAACAATTTGAAGCAGATTTCTGACGCTGAGGCAGAGGCTGTTTCTATTCGAAGACAGGGTCAGGCAGAAGCCAGGAAAATTGCTGAGCAGGGTAAGAAGAACGCACAGGAATTTCTGGATCAGGCCAGACAGTCGGCGGATACAGAGTATCAGAAGGCGATCCGAGAGGCAGAAGAAAAGGCTGCCGCTGCCTACGATGCCAGATTGAAGGAAGTGGCAGCGGAATGTGAAGCAATGAAGAAGCAAGCTGCCAAGCGGTTGCCGGATGCTGTCAAAGTCATTACAGGAAAGGTTGTGAATTCTAGTGTCAATAGTTAAAATGAACAAACTTTCTGTCATTGGCCTGGAAACAGAGAAAGCCGTCCTGATGGAAGAACTCCAGAAGCTTGGAATTGTGGAGATTAACGAGCAGACGGAGAAGCTTCAGGATCCGGAATGGCTTTCTTTGATACAACGGGACGGTGATGAAGACAGAGTATCGGAATTGGATCATAGTATTGCAGAGGCGGAAGCCGTTCTGGACACCATTGCAAAGTATGATTCCGAGAAAAAACCTTTGTTCCGTATGAGGAAGGAGGTCACAGAGAAGGATTATCAGAATGTGGCTTCCGGCGGCAGTGAAATCCCCAATCGGATTCAGAATCTTTACACCAATCTGGAAGAGTGGAATGATCTGAAATCGGAAGAGAATGCCATTCAGACTTCCCTGGCCGCATTGAAGCCGTGGATGCAGTACAGCATGCCTTTGGAGCTGGAGGAAACCCGATCGGTTCGAATCTATCGCGGTGTGACTCCGGTGGTGGCAGATGACACGGCCATGATGTCAAAACTGGCGGAAGTCAGTGAAGCGACACATGCTGTAAAGTTCTGTGAAGATCAGGAACAAAAGTATTTTTGTATTTTCTGCATGAAGCAGGAAGAAGAGGAAGTTCTGGATACTCTGAAATCCTTTGGATTTACCATCATGAACTTCAAAGGAATGGAAGGAACTCCGGAGGAGAATGCAAAGCGTCTTCAGGAACGCCTTCAGGAAGTTCAGAACAGACAGAAAGAAATGGAGAATCGTTTCCGCATTCCTCAGGAAGAAAAGACTCAGATCCAGTGTTATTATGACAGCCTTCAGGTTCAGCGTGACCGGGCAAAGATTTCTGAGAATCTTCTGAAGACCAGAACCTCCTTCTATTTTGACGGATGGGTTCCGGCAGAACAGCAGAAGGACGTGGAAAAGATTCTGGAAGAAAGAGGCTGCTGGTACGATATTCAGGTACCGGAAAAGGGAGAAGAGACACCGGTTCTCATGAAGAACAACAGTGCCATTTATCCCGTACAGGCGGTTACGGAACTCTATTCCCTGCCGAAATCCTATGAGGTGGATCCCACCCCCATCTTTGCCGCATTCTATGTGGTATTCTTCGGTATGATGTTTGCCGATATTGCATACGGACTGATTCTGGCCGGCCTTTGTATTTTTGCTCTGAAAAAATACAAACTGGAAGGAATGGCCTACCGTCTTGTAAAGACACTGTCCTATTGTGGTGTTTCCACTGCCGTCTGGGGACTTCTCTTCGGCGGATTCTTTGGAGATATGATTACCATTAAGCCCTTGTGGATGAATCCTCTGGACAATGCCATGTTTATTCTGGCCTTTTCCTGTATCCTTGGTACGGTTCATCTCTTCGTCGGTATGGGCGTAAAGGCTTATATGCAGATTCGGGACGGCAAAATCTTTGATGCCATCTGCGATGTTTTCATCTGGTACGTATTTATCATTGGTCTTGCCCTTCTGCTCTTCGGCAACAGTTTCCTGTTCCAGGGAGCCGGAACCATCGGTAAATATATGGCCATCATCGGCGGTGTATGGATTGTAGGATGTGAATTCATCCGCGGAAAAGGTGTCGGCAAACTTCTTGGTTTGTGGAATCTGTATGGTACCACCAGTTATCTGGCAGATATTCTTTCTTACTCCCGTCTGCTGGCCTTGGGTCTGGCTTCTGCCGTTATCGCACAGGTATTTAATATGCTGGGCAGAATGCTGGGAACCGGCGTAGTAGGAGTGATTGGCTTCATTATTGTTGCCGTAATCGGACATACTGTAAACTTTGCCATCAACGCGCTGGGCTCCTTCGTTCATGCCAGCCGTCTGCAGTATGTAGAATTCTTTGGAAAGTTTTATGAAGGCGGCGGAGAACCCTTCCAGCCTTTTGAGAGAAAAACGAAATACGTGAAAATTGTTAAGGAGGACAAATAAATGAGTTTAGGACAGGCATTAGCAGTTATCGGAGCAGCAATCGCTGCATTGGCAGGTGTAGGAAGTGCATTGGGTGTTGGCGTAGCCGGTGAAGCAGCTGCCGGTGTTGTAGCAGAAGATCCTAAGAAATTCGGTCAGACCCTGGTTCTGCAGGCTCTGCCTGGTACACAGGGTATTTATGGTCTGCTGGTAGCATTCCTGATTCTCAGCAAGATTGGTCTGCTGGGCGGATCCATTGCAGATGTATCCTTATTCTCCGGTCTGGCTCTTCTGGCTTCCGGTATTCCGATTGGTGTTGTTGGTATCTGGTCCGGTTATGCACAGGGCAAAGCTTCTGCAGCAGGTATTCAGCTGATTGCAAAACGTCCCAGTGAGCTGGCAAAAGGTATGATTTATGCAGCAATGGTTGAGACATACGCCGTTCTGGCTCTTCTGGTTTCCTTCCTGATGTACAGCAACGTTCAGCTGTAATATGTTTGTGTGACATCAAAGGAAAGGAGTGCCGATATGAGTATTGAAAAAATCACGGCACGAATTCTTCAGGATGCACGCAGCGATGCCGATGCTCTGAAGAAAGGTGCTGAGGAGGAAGCCGCAGCGGCCATGGAGACAGCCCGCATGAAGGCAGGCAATCTGGAGATGGAAATGGCTGCCCGGGCGAAGAAAGACGCAGCCGTTCTTCTGGAAAGAAAGAATTCCGTGGCAGAACTGGAAGCAAGAAAGATGCGTCTGGCTGCCAAGCAGGAATTGATTGAAGAAAGTTTTGCCAAAGCCATGGAAGAATTGAATGCATTGCCGGATTCGGAATACAAAGCATTTCTCCTGGCCCATATGGCTCCCTATCATGAGGGAGAGGTTATCCTCAATGCTCGTGACAAGAAGCGTCTGGGCAGGGAATTGGCAGAGGCTCTGAAGGACAGCGGCCTGACAGTCAGCGAAGATACCGCGGATATTCAGGGAGGATTCATCCTTCGCCAGGGTAATGTATCCATGAATGGTTCTCTGGAAGCCATTCTGGATGGTCAGAAGAAACAGATTACAGCAGAGATTGCAAAAGTGCTGTTCTCATAGGAAAATCCTGATACACAAAAACAGAAAGGAGGAGTGAGTACTATGGGAACCAATTATGTCTTTGCCTGTGCAAGAGTTCGCAGCAATGAGCGGAATCTCTTGAATAAAGAAAAACTGGGAATTATGGTGGAAGCCAGAACCCTGGAAGATGCCTGCAAGGTTCTGCAGGATGCACAGTACGGAAATGAAGGCGAAGTGATTCAGCCGACCACATATGAGAATACTCTGGTAAGAGAGTCGGATAAATTATACGCATTTCTGCATTCACTGGCACCGGATGCCGGGGAGTTTAAGATTTTTGCTTATCCTTTTGACTATCACAATATCAAAGTTCTGCTGAAGGCAGAAGCTTTGGAGATGGATGGCACAGGAATGCTGATGAGCGGCGGAACCGTGGCCCCTTCTGCTATGTCTGCCATCATCCGGGAAAGAAATCTGATGGCCTTGACCTCTCACATGAAACGTGCGGTGGAAGAATCCCTGGATACACTGGCCAGAACAAGAGATCCTCAGGTAGTGGATCTGATCTGTGACAGAGAGTGTTATGCGGATATTGTCGAGATCGCAGAAAAATCCGGAAACCGTTTTGTTTTGGGATATGTTCGTCTTCTCATTGATACGATTAATCTGAAAACCTTTGTTCGCTGCCGTAAGATGGGACAGAACTGGAATTTCTTCTCCGGTGTATTCCTGGCAGGCGGAAATATTTCAGATAAAGTATTTATCGGCGGTTACGATGAACCCATTCAGCAGTTTGCTGTCAGACTGACTGCGACCGCACTGGCCCAGGCAGCCGAAGAGGGCGGCGTTTCCATAAAGGAAAACGGAAGCTTTACCAGTATTGAGAAGCTTTGTGACGATGCTTTGATTCGCTACGTGAAGGATGCCAAGTATATTTCCTTTGGTATTGAACCTTTGATCGGTTATGCCGTAGCGAAGCAGATGGAAATCAAAAGTGTCAGAATTATATTGGCGGGTAAGACGGCGGGAATTCCCACCGCTCTGATCCGGGAAAGACTGAGGGAGACATATGGCTAAGATTGGCGTAATTGGAGACGCCCAGAGCGTCTTGGGATTTAAAGCATTCGGCCTTGACGTATTCCCCTGTAATACCACGGAGGAAGCCGTACACAAGCTTCGGCATATTGCCAAGGAAGATTATGGAATCATCTACATTACAGAGCGTTTCTGCAAGGATATGGAAGATGAGATTGCGAAATATGTGAGTGTGAAAACACCAGCCATTATTCCGATCCCCGGTGTGGACGGAAATTATGGCATCGGCATTTCAGGAGTGAAGAAGTCTGTTGAGCGGGCTGTTGGTGCCGATATCTTATTCGGAGGTGACAACTAAATGAGTCAAGGCAAAATTGTGAAAGTATCCGGTCCGCTGGTAGTCGCTGAAGGCATGCAGGATGCGGATATGTTCGATGTGGTTCGTGTAGGTGAACAGAACCTGATCGGTGAAATTATTGAGATGCGTGACGGCATGGCATCCATTCAGGTATATGAGGAAACAGCCGGTCTGAAAACCGGTTCCGTTGTAACATCAACCGGTGCACCCTTGTCCGTAGAACTGGGACCTGGTCTGATTGAAACCATGTATGATGGAATTCAGAGACCTCTGGAAGGCATGATGCAGAAATCCGGAAGCAATATCACCCGTGGTATTTCCGTTCCTGCTCTGGATCGTGAGAAAAAATGGGAATTTGTTCCTACGGTTAAAGTGGGCGATGAAGTGGAAGCCGGTGATATTATCGGTACCGTTCAGGAAACTTCCGTTGTTCAGCAGAAAATCATGGTGCCTTACCGTGTAAAAGGAACGATTCAGTCTATTCAGAAGGGTTCCTTTACCGTAGAAGAGACCATTGCCGTTGTTAAGAAACCCGACGGAACGGAAGAGAAGCTGACTCTGATGCAGAAATGGCCGGTTCGTTTCGGAAGACCCTATAAAACCAAGCTGGTTCCGGATGAACCTCTGATCACCGGTCAGCGTGTTATTGATACCATGTTCCCCATCGCGAAAGGTGGTGTAGCTGCCGTTCCCGGACCTTTCGGTTCCGGGAAAACCGTTGTTCAGCATCAGCTGGCAAAATGGGCCGATGCACAGATCGTTGTATATATCGGCTGCGGCGAGCGTGGAAATGAGATGACCGACGTTCTGAATGAGTTCCCGGAACTGAAGGATCCCCGCAGCGGTGAGTCCCTGATGAAGAGAACCGTTCTGATTGCCAATACTTCGGATATGCCGGTAGCAGCCAGAGAGGCTTCTATCTATACCGGTATTACCATTGCGGAATATTTCCGTGATATGGGTTATTCCGTAGCTCTGATGGCTGACTCCACTTCCCGTTGGGCTGAGGCTCTTCGTGAAATGTCCGGCCGTCTGGAAGAAATGCCCGGTGAAGAAGGATATCCTGCTTATCTGGGATCTCGTCTGGCTCAGTTCTATGAGAGAGCCGGTAAAGTGATTTCCCTTGGCAAGGAAGGCCGTGAAGGTGCCCTTTCCGCCATCGGTGCCGTATCTCCGCCTGGTGGTGATACTTCCGAGCCGGTATCTCAGGCAACCCTGCGTATTGTAAAGGTATTCTGGTGTCTGGATTCTTCTCTGGCTTACAAACGTCACTTCCCGGCCATCAACTGGCTGAACAGTTACTCCCTGTATTCCAGCAGACTGGATAAATGGTTTGCAGAGAATGTAAATCCGGAATTCCCCTTGCTTCGTGCCAATGCCATGAAGCTGCTTCAGGAAGAGGCTGAGCTGAATGAAATTGTACAGCTGGTTGGTGTGGATGGTCTGTCTGTGGAAGACCGTCTGAAACTGGAAGCCTGTAAGATGATCCGTGAGGACTATCTCCATCAGAATGCATTCCATGAAATTGACACCTATTCTTCTTTGAAGAAGCAGTATCTGTTAATGAAGCTCATTACTTTGTTTTATGAGAATGGACTGGCTGCATTGTCTCAGGGTGCTGAATTCAACAAGATTTCCGCTCTTCCTGTTCGGGAAGAAATCGGACGTTACAAATATATTGAAGAATCCGCAATTGAACTGGAGTTCCAGCGTATTCGTGCTGGAATGGAAGAGGCAATGAATGCACTGGTTAGCAAGGAGGCGGAAGAAGAATGATCAGAGAGTATAAGACAATCTCCGAAGTAGCCGGCCCGTTGATGCTGGTAAAAGGAGTTCAGAATGTAGGCTATGATGAGCTGGGTGAAATCGAACTGCCCAATGGTGATATCCGCCATTGTAAGGTGCTGGAAATCAGCGGTGAGAATGCTACCGTACAGCTTTTTGAAAGCTCTTCCGGCCTAAACCTTCAGGAAAGTAAAGTAAGATTCCTGGGACATGGAACCACCCTGGATGTATCTTCCGATATGCTGGGCCGTGTCTTTGATGGTATGGGACGTCCTATTGATGATGGTCCTGCCATTATTCCGGAAGAATCCAGAGATATCAACGGTCTGCCCATGAACCCGGCAGCCCGTGACTATCCTTCCGAGTTTATTCAGACCGGTATTTCTGCCATTTATGGTCTGAATACTCTGGTTCGCGGACAGAAACTGCCGATTTTCTCCGGTTCCGGTCTGCCCCATGCAGAACTGGCAGCTCAGATTGCCCGTCAGGCAAAGGTATTGAATACCGAAGGTAATTTCGCCGTAGTATTTGCTGCCATCGGTATTACCTATGAGGAGGCTGACTTCTTCATTTCCGATTTCCGCCGCACCGGCGCCATTGACCGTACCGTAATGTTCATGAACCTGGCAAATGACCCGGCTGTTGAACGTATCGCTACCCCTCGAATGGCATTGACTGCTGCTGAATTCCTGGCATTTGAGAAAAACATGCACGTTCTGGTAATTCTTACCGATATTACCAACTACGCAGAGGCTCTTCGTGAGATTTCTGCTGCTCGTAAAGAGGTTCCCGGCCGTCGCGGATATCCCGGATATCTGTATACGGACCTGGCAACCATGTATGAAAGAGCCGGAAAGAAGAAAGGAATTGACGGTTCCATCACCATGATTCCCATTCTGACCATGCCGGAGGATGATAAGACTCATCCTATCCCCGACCTGACCGGATATATCACAGAGGGACAGATTATTCTTTCCCGTGAACTTTACCGTAAGGGTGTAACTCCTCCCATTGATGTTCTTCCGTCTCTGTCCCGTCTGAAAGATAAAGGTATCGGTAAAGGCAAGACTCGTGAAGATCATGCAGATACCATGAACCAGCTGTTTGCCGCATATGCCCGCGGTAAAGAGTGTAAAGAGCTCATGGCAATCCTTGGTGAAGCTGCATTGACGGATGTAGATAAGCAGTATGCAAAATTTGCAGATGCTTTCGAAAACCGTTACGTATCTCAGGGGTATGAGACAAACCGTTCCATCGAAGAAACACTGGATATTGGTTGGGAACTGCTCCGTGATATGCCCAGAGGCGAGCTGAAGCGTATTCGTGATGCATATCTGGATAAATATTATGATGCGAAATAAAAAAATCCTCAGCTGTCCGGGCTGTGAGTTGTCCCGGCTGCTGAACGCATCATCATAAGTGAGGTGAGAAAATGGCCAGGTTAAATGTGAATCCTACACGAATGGTGCTTGCCAATCTGAAAAAACAGCTGAACGTTGCTGTACGCGGTCACAAGCTCATGAAGGATAAGCGCGACGAGTTAATGAAGCGTTTTCTGGATTTAGCCAGAGAAAACAAAAAGCTCCGCGAAGAAGTGGAAGCTCAGCTGATGGAAGTGTATGCCAGTTTCTCTGTAGCCAGTGCTGTAATGACTCCCAGTATGATGGAAGAAGCTTTGATGTATCCCAAGCAGGGAGTGGAACTCCAGGTAGGCAGCAAAAATATCATGAGTGTAGATGTCCCGGTATTCAATTTTGAAACCACGTCCACAGAGGCAGGAAATATTTATCCCTATGGTTTTGCCAATACGTCCGGTGAATTGGATACGGCAATCGAAAAGCTGTCCGGAATTTTTCCTACCATGCTGAAACTGGCAGCCATGGAGAAGGAAGCAAATATGCTTTCTGATGAGATTGAGAAAACGCGTCGTCGTGTAAATGCTTTGGAGTACGTGAAAATACCGCAGTATCAGGAAACCATCCGCTATATCAAGATGAAGCTGGATGAGGATGAGCGAGGAACTCAGACCAGACTGCAGAAGGTGAAAGACATGATGCTCAAGGAAGCAATCGAAGAAAAGAGGGAGAAGGATCAGGAGGCGATGGCTCAGTTTGTGAGCGATACGTCATCCTAATCGATCCCGTAAATAAATACAAATCAAAAAGAAGGGGCTGCTGTGCTGCAGCCCCTTCTGTAGTTTGGAATCAGTTGCGCCGTCCTGTAATTTGGAATCAGTTACGCCGTCGTCTGTATGATTATGCCTGCCGACACGCTGCGTTCCCTGCTCCTCCCGCGCGGCTGATTCGCAGATGCTCCTTCGCAAACTCGCGTGTCCTAGCGGCCACGCTCAGACATGCGACCGCATCTGCTGCCAGCGCAGTCGTTACGACGGGAGCCTCGCTATCGTCGGCGTTGTCATAATCATACGATCCGCCGGCTGTATTCTGCTAAGAGCCCAATCATGTGGGCTGGAATAAGTTACGCCGTCCTGTAGTTTGGTATCAGTTACGCCGTCGTCTGTATGATTATGCCTGCCGACACGCTGCGTTCCCTGCTCCTCCCGCGCGGCTGATTCGCAGATGCTTCTTCGCAAACTCGCGTGTCCTTGCGGCCACGCTCGGACATGCGACCGCATCTGCTGCCAGCGCAGTCGTCACGACGGGAGCCTCGCTATCGTCGGCGTTGTCATAATCATACGATCCGCCGGCTGAGATTCATCAGGGCCCATGATAAAGAACCAGTAATTTTGCGCCGCACTCGATGTCAGGGAGTATATGATCCTGCAAGTATCAAAATTATATAAAACGATATAAAAAACGAGGCAGCCATCTTTCGATGATTGCCTCGAACACTGAATGTCCAGTGCGGGAAAAGGGACTTGAACCCTCACGATCGTAGATCACATGATCCTTAGTCATGCCTGTCTGCCAATTCCAGCATTCCCGCTCGACAAGAACAAATTATAGCAGAAGAGGTTTAAGAATGCAAGCACTTTTTTCGAAAATTAAAAAAATATGAGCCCAAATTTGTATGATTGCCGGCATCAAGTGTATTTGCATGATTGTGAGAAGTAATATTTGACTGGAATTCGGGATCGGGTTACTGTAAAATAAAAGAAGGGAAGAGAGTGTCAGGAAACTTTATGGGGGAAAAGTAAGACGGAGCCGGGGAGTTATGATACGGGTTTGTGTGCCGATGATTTCAGGTACAGGATCATAATGGCTGGCGTCCTGACAAAGACGGAACGCAATGAAAGGAGAAAAACGTATGAAGAAACACAGGAATGAGTGGGGGAGACGCTGGCTGAGAATGAGTTTGGCTGTTGTTCTGGCAGCAGCTTTGGCCTGCAGCAACGTATGGGCTGCGCCAATGGCTTCCGGTACGGAATGGGACGAAGTTCAGCCTTCTGATACTGCAGGGGCCGCCGAAAATGATACCGGAGAAGTGACGCCTTCCATGTCTGCTGCCGTAGAGGAAATATTGAGTGATAAGATATCTGTAGAGGAAGTATCCGGTGACAAGATATCCGGGGAGGAAGTCTCCAGTGATAAGACATCCGGGGAGGAGACATATCTTAGTTCCAATGCAGGGGATCAGAGTTATTACCGATATGCTACAGCGGTGAATTCTTATCTGATTGCAGGTGATTCCGGTTTCCAGCGAATCAGCAGTCTGAGTATAGGCCAGGTTCTCGTAGAGTATTTTGACACGAACTTCAAGTATTTGTCTCAGAAATACATACCGTCAGAACTTTCCAAATTCGGCGGATTTTATGAAGGAAGCGACAATTATTATCTGGTGTTCGGACAGGACAACACAGAAGAGGATAATGGAAAAGAAGTTCTCCGGGTTGTCCGTTACGATAAAAACTGGAATCGTAAAGGAGCCGTTTCCCTGACCGGTGCCAATACTACTGTTTCCATCGATGCGGGAAGTCTGCGCATGGTGGAGTATAACGGTTATCTGTACGTCCGCACCTGTCATGAAATGTACAGGAGTTCCGATGGATATAATCATCAGGGAAACATGACCATGGTTGTGAAGCTGGCTGATTTCAGTCTTGCCGGATTCCATGACTTTGACACCAGTCATTCCTTCAATCAGTTTATTATGCTGGATGATGAGGGAAATCTGCTGACGCTGGATCACGGAGACGGCAATCCGTACAGATCTGCCCTCCTGAGGCGTTTCTATAAGAGTTCTACGGATGAGTATCCTTTTGAATATGGATTGGAAAATGGATATTTTGATGGATATGGAAGTGACATCGTGTCCGTTATTTCTTATCAGGGTAATGCAGGGGATAACGATACCAGAGCTACGATTGGCGGATTCGAGTATTCCTCCTCCAGCTATCTGACGGTTGGTTCTTCGGCAAAACAGAATATGGCTAATCCGGATGCAGAAGATCCGAGAAATGTCTATGTGTCGGTTACAGACAGAAACAATTTCTCGGCCGACGGAACAACTGTAAAATGGTTTACTGATTATAAAGACGGAGAGGGTGTCTGGGATTCGACTCCCCATCTGGCGAAGCTTTCGGATAATTCTTTCCTGCTGCTTTGGGAAAGTCTTGTCGAGGACGGCGTATACGATGAAGACGCTCCGGGGAAACTGTCCTATGTATTTCTGGATGGAAAAGGAAATGCTGTCAGCTCTGTATATACCGCCGAGGGCAGATTGTCCGACTGCAAACCTGTGGTGCACAATGGAAAAGTAATGTGGTTTGTAACGGATAACGCCAATCTGACATTTTATTCGGTCAGCAAGGATGGCACCCTTACCAAAAAGAAGGCCGTTTATCCTTCCGATATGAACATTTACCCCATCAACATCCAGAACTGTAATCTGATTTTTACAAAAGTCGGTGTGATGTCATCCGATAAGGAAGAATTTAGTCAGTATCTCTCTATTGCCGACGGAGAAAAGATTTTAACCCAAAATAAAGACTATTATCGAAACAGTATGTCCTGGCGTATCTGCGGCGGCACACTGGGTGAGGTGAATTGCACGGTTCGGGGTATAGGGGATTATTATTACGGCAATGCCACATTGTCCGCCAGTCCCATCAACAGCCAGTCGATCCTTAATGCTGCTGAAGCAGTCGATCAGGGGGTGGCTCTGTACTGGGCGGAAGAAACCGGTGCCATTGGTTATCAGATTTACCGGAAAGTCGGAAGCGGAAGTTATGAAAGAATAAAAACCATTGACGATAACAGTACCGTAACCTGGACCGATATAGAAGCCGTAGAGACAGGAATCGAATATACCTACTATATCAGGGCCTATACCAGTGATGGCAGTAAGCTTTGCTATGCAAAAGCATCCGAGTCTGTCTCCGTTATTCGCGAGCTGGAACCTCCCGCCATATCCAGTCTCACAAACACAGCCGAAGGCGTCAAGATCAAATGGAAAGCTGCAGCCGGAACAAAAAAATACCGGATATTCCGCAAAACCGGCTCCCAGTCCTGGGAATCTCTGGAAGATACCACCTCCACAGAATTTCTGGATGATTCAGTTCAGTCAGGAACCACCTACCGGTATTCGATACGATGCTTGTCTTCCGATGGACAAAGCTATATCAGCAGTTTTGACAGTACCGGAAAAGCGATCCAGTATCTTTCCCAGCCCCGGATATCCAGTATCATCAATACTACTTCCGGTGTTCAGATCAAATGGAATTCCATAACAGGAGCCCCTAAATACCGTGTATTTCGGAAAACCGGCTCTCAGTCCTGGGAAACCCTGGAAGATACCGCCTCCACCGAATTTCTGGATGATACAGTCCAGTCAGGGACCACCTACAGTTACACCGTACAAAGCGTATCTGCCGACGGAAAAACCTATACCAGCAGTTATGACAGTACCGGACGAACCATCCAATATCTTTCTGCGCCCGCTGTATCCGGTCTCACCAACACCGCTTCCGGCGTTCAGATCAAATGGAAAGCCGTAACCGGAGCACAAAAATACCGTGTATTCCGGAAAATCGGCTCTCAGTCCTGGGAAGCTCTGGAAGATACCGCCTCCACTGAATTCCTGGATCAGAAAGTTCAGTCAGGAACCACCTACCGTTATACGGTACGATGCATTTCCGCCGATGGAAAAATCTATACCAGCAGTTATGACAGCAAAGGAAAAACCATCTGTTATCTTGCCCGGCCAAAACTTACCGGTATCACCAATACAGCAGATGGAATGAAAATCACCTGGAGTAAAGTATCCGGAGCAGAAGGTTATTACGTATACAGGAAAACCGAAAACGGCAAATACACCAAAATAAAAAAGGTCACCGGAGCAAAGACATTAAGCTATACAGACACCTCCGCAAAGAACGGCACGTTCTATTACTACACCGTCCGTGCTTATTATGATTCCTGCAAGAGCAGTTATGTTGATAAGGGAATCGGCGCCCTTCGGATCACCGCACCCAAGATCTCTTCCCTCACCAACAAGAAAGGGAAAAAGCTGGCCGTAACCTGGTCCAAAAACAACAGTGCCGCCGGATACCAGATTCAGTATGCCGCCAATAGCAAATTTTCCGGCGCTGTTACCGTAAACGTAAAACGAAATACATCCTTGTCTAAAACCATCACCGGACTGAAAAAGGGAAGTACCTGTTACGTACGTATTCGATCCTACAATTCCGTTTCCGGAACAAAATACTACTCCGACTGGAGCAGTGTAAAAAAAGCTGCCATTGTAAAATAAAGCATGATTTCCACTGTCGTTCGCTGCGGAGGCTTGCCGGCTGTGTTCCATCAAGTTCCCAATCATGGGGGCAGGTATGAGTTACGCCGTCGTCTGCTGCCGTAGGTTTGGCGACGGCTGAATACTGTCAAGCTCCCATGATTGGGGAGACTGTATGAGTGACGCCGTCGTTCGATGACGTATGACCGCCGCCACGCTGCGTTCCCTGTTCCTCCCGCGCGGCTGATTCGCAGATGCTCCTTCGCAAACTCGCGTGTCCAGCGGCCACGCTCAGACATGCGACCGCATCTGCTGCCAGCGCAGTCGTCACGACGGGAGCCTCGCTACCGTCGGCGTTGTCATAGTCATGCGATCTGCCGGCTGTGTTCCATCAAGTTCCCATGATTGGGGAGAATTCTGTTTTTTTAGCTGCGACAATATTGGAAAAAAGGTGCAAAAAACAGTTCGTAAAACGATTCATAACGCTTGAAAAAAATACTTAAAAAAACGGAAAAAGAATACCCGCTGAAGTGAAAAGTTTATTTCCACTTTGAAAAGAGGTAAAATTAAAGTGGCAATTACTCTTACAAAAATGGGTGATTGCTGCTTTTTCTATTTTATTATGTAGAAATAAGTGTTACACTAAATGAAGCAAACAACAGGATGCTCAAAAAAGAAAGGTTTTTTAAACATGACAAATAAGC
>JAQXIM010000076.1 GCA_029007785.1 Clostridiales bacterium
GGATGCCGACAGCAGGAAATTACCATTGTCTACCGTTTCATCGGAACGGCAGACTAAATTTGAAACAGGAATTAAAGTGAGAATAACGACCGTGCAATCACAAAAGTGATTGCCGGGTACATATAGAAGCCCAGCCGAGACGGGATTGTATTATGTATCCAGCAGGTATTATGATCCCGAGATCGGGCGGTTTATTAGTGCGGACGGCTATATCGCTGGAGTTGGCAGTGATATTAGAGGCTATAATCTGTTTTCATATTGTTTTAACAATCCTGTTAACATGGAGGATCCTGCAGGGAACTGGCCTAAATGGTTTGAAAATGCAGCAAAAGTAGTTGCTGTGGCTGCGGTGGTTGTAACCGCTGTTGTCTTAGTTGCGGCTGTCACAGCAGGAACGGTAGGGGTAGCATTAGCTGCTGCTGAAGTTGCTTTTGGAACGGCTTGTGGCGGATTTGTTGGAGGAATAGCGAACGAGAACAAAGGTGAGAGCTTTATATATGGCTGGGTAGGCGGAGCAGTAAATGGAATGGTGCAGTCGCTTGGAACGGCGAAGTTTAATGCGGCAGGAACCATAGTAGGAGGGGGTGTTGGTTCAGGCTTAGGAACAGCATTTACTGAATATCTAAATAATAGAGGAAAGCCTAGGGAAGAGCAAAAAACCTCAAAAGCTATATTAAACGACTCATTAAAGTCTGCTGCAACTGGGACTGTGATGAGTACAATGACTGCGGGCATTGGATATGGTATAGATTATGCAACAAGCTCTTCGGGTTATAATTCATGGGCAAATTCATTAAAACCGTGCGTTGGCATTGAACCAGTCACTCCCGGATTTGGAGCAATGATGAAGGGTTTTTTTGGTGCAGTAGATGATGCATTAGTATATATATTCTGTGGGTAGATGATGGATATGAAAAGATATAAAAGAAAAACACCATTGATATCGCCATTAAAAATAACTATCGCCGCATTGTTTATGGTGATAGCTACAGCGACGTTTATTATCTTTTTAGGCACTGACAACGAATGGTCTATTATATGTGGCGTAATTACTGCAGTATTATTATATGATGATTTGTTGACTATAATGGCAGCTGGTGGTAAATACTGCTATTCTGATAAATGCATTGAAGTGTTTTATCCGTTTTTATTACATAAAAAGCTGGATTATTCATGGTTTAGTGCGGTTGTAATTTCTAATGCCTCGTATCATAACAATTATCATAATGCTGGATACGGTAATATTCCAATGCAATATAAGGTTAAGGGAAATAATGGATATGCCAAAATCACGTTCCCATTCATTACGCTTCTTAAACCGGAATATCCTGTCAATAAAATCAAAGAAGGTATGCACAGTCAAGATTTATTTGTGATGAATAGTGAAAAGATATATTGTTTAGGCATTTGCTGGGTTGGTTCTTTACAGGAATTGTTAAAGCATACTACTTGCTCTGTTTATGTTTTGGAAGATGTATATTTGAGATTTAAAGGACAGTTCGATGCTGTTTTTTCGGTGTATAAAGAAAACTTGAATCGGTTTTATGTTATCACTGACCATAGCATCGCTTATCAAATGTATAAGGAGGAAAAATCAGTTTGAAAGTATGGAAAATCAGTGTAAACGGAAAAGAAAATGAAGTTATTTTTACCCCAAATCGATGGTCTGGAAAACATAGACTTACCATAAACGGAAAAGATATTGAACTTAAGAAATCACCGTTTCAAGTCTTTGTTGGAATAGATCAGCCAATTCATATTGCGGGTAAAGAATGCAGATTTGTTCTCATTGGAAACAAAGCTGACATCGCCGTAGACGGAACATATGTGGACAGTAAAAAAATGTATGTTCCGCTTAATAGTATGCCTTGGTGGACATGGATATTTATAGTCGCCTGTATTGCAGTTCCTATTGTTTCACTTGGAGGCGCTTTGCCTGTATTAATAGCATTGATTTGTTCTGCGTGGTGTGTGAGAGTTTCCGTATCTCCAGGCATTCATGCATCGATAAGAGTTTTGTGTTGTTTTGGAATATCCGTATTAGCTTGGGGATTATTAGGTGTGTTGATATTTGTCATGTCAAGCATTTAATCTTTCTATCTCAGCAAGTAGCGCCTTTTGGGGACAAATGGCAGTGTTCCCGGATTCTCTTTTCTCCGATACTTTCCGGCGGCTTTCTTTGTCTGTTTTTCGGATGCTTCTGGGTGAGATAAGGGTCATAGGAAACAATTACTCATGCCCTTCCCGTGAATGGAACAACTTTCATATTAAAACATTTCTGGGTCTGCCAAGCCTTTCATTACTTCGTATTTCTTTTGTTCATCTATTGATAATTCCATCTTTTTAATAATAGTCACCTCCATCTGTTGATGGAAGTATTATACCTCATTAGGATATTTTCGTTTGTGGTATATTAGGACATTATCAAAAATGGCTCATAAATGATAGAAACAAAGGAAAATTGTGGTTGGGTTTGTTCATATTTTGTGATACAATAACACGATAATGAAAGATTCTTATAAGTATATAGAATACTCACAGCGGAAATAATGAATACAGGTGATGAAAATGAAACAAAAAATTGGTGTTGTTACGGACAGTCACAGTGGAATGAGCGCAGAAGAGGCAGAAGAAAAGGGGGTTTTGATTCTTCCCATGCCCTTCACCATTGATGATGTATGTTACTATGAAAATGTTACTCTCAGCTGGGATGAGTTTCTGGAAAAGCTTCAGTTCACGGAGAATATCAGTACCTCCCAGCCGGCCATCGGAGATGTTATGGCAATCTGGGATAAAGCGCTGGAGCAGTATGAACAGATTCTCCATATGCCTATCAGCAGCGGCCTCAGCGGATCCTGTGATACTGCAAAAATGCTGGCCATGGAGGAACCCTACAAAGGAAGAGTATTCGTTGTGGATAATGGAAGAGTATCCGCGCCCCTGCATCGATCCATTCTGGATGCTCTGGAAATGATAGAAGAAGGTTATTCGGCAGCACAGATTCGGGACGCCCTGGAAAAATCCAAGGCACAGCTTGTCATTTATGTGGCACTGCAGACTTTAGAATATCTGAAACGAGGCGGACGTATTTCCAAGACAACGGCTGTTTTGGGAAATATGCTGAATATCAAACCGATTGTAAAATTTGATGTGGGAGCTTTGGATGTCTTCCAGAAATGTCGTGGTTTTGTCAAGGCAAAACGGGGAATGCTGGAAGCCGTAAAGCATGATCTGGAAACCAAATTCCGCGAGCAGTATGAGAAAGGTGAGGTCTATATCCTGGCAGCTTCCAGTGCTTCCAAAGAAGTGACGGAGGCCTGGGTGGAAGATATCCGTCAGGCTTTCCCCGGTATGGATATCCTCTGTGATCCGCTTTCCATGGGATTATCCTGCCACATCGGTCCCGGTGGTCTGGGAATCGGATGTTCCTGCCGTCCGGAGCGTCCTGCGGCGAAATAACAGAAATCGGTGCAGCCGAAGGGGAAACCGCGGAGCAAAGGAGGAAGAATCTTGAGAATCGACGGCGGAAAAAAGAAAATGATGTGGATCGCCATTCTGTTTGTGGCGATATTTGCCGCTTCTTATTTTATGTTTCCGGAGGAACATACGGATACGGTGGGAATCCAGTACTCTTCTTTTTATCAGGAAGTGGAAAAAGGAAATGTGGAATGGGCGGAGATTTCCGGAAATCGGGTCTATTTTCAGGTAAAGGGAGATACTCAGGAGTACAGTACGACAAATCCTCAGTATGATCAATTTCGGGAATTTCTGCTTCTTCATGATGTAGCCATCGTACAGACGACAGATATGGACAGTATCCTGTACCTGATCATGGATATGATGTTTAACCTTGTGTTCTTTGGCATCATAATCGGTGCAGCGGTGTGGTTGATTCGACGGTCAAAAAAACAGTTCCCTGTGATCCGGAAAACCAACTGCAGTTTTGATCAGATTGCCGGCATGGATGAAGTAAAAGCAGACATGATGCAGCTGGTGGAAGTTTTAAAGCATCCTCAGGAATATGCCAAAAGAGGAATTCGTCCTCCTCATGGAATTCTGCTGGCAGGCTCTCCCGGAAACGGAAAAACTCTGTTTGCCAGAGCCCTGGCAGGAGAAGCCGGAATGAATTTCATCGCTGCCAAGGCGACAGATTTCCAGAGTATGTATATGTCCATCGGTCCTTCCAAGGTTCGTTCCCTTTTCCGGAAAGCCAGAAAAAAATCTCCATGCATTGTTTTTATCGATGAATTTGACGGTTTGGGTGAAAAAAGAAACTATGCCGGTCAGGGAATCGATAAGGAAAACAATCGGATTATTACAGCCATGCTGAACGAATTAGATGGATTTGAAAAGCGTCCCGGTGATGTGGTGGTTATTGCTGCCACCAATAATATCCGGGATCTGGATCCGGCACTGGTTCGTCCGGGACGATTTGACAGAAAATATGCTGTTGCCAATCCGGATACGAAGACAAGAAGACTTCTGATTCAGATGTATCTCAAAGATAAAAAGCTGGGTGAGGATGTTTCCATGGATGAACTGGTCAATGATTTTATGGGATCCAGCTGTGCAGCCATTGAAGCTGTTATTAATGAAGCCTTTTTGTCAGCTTCCGCAAGAAATTCCCGGATGGTACAACGAATCGATTTGGATAAAGCTTTCCGGATTGTGGAAGGCAGGGAAGATATCTGATAGGAGAATCCGGGATATCAGGCAAAAAGATGTATATTTTGCAGAAAAAGAGAAACGATTGCTTGTCTGAAAAAATATCAGGCAGGCAATTGTTTTTCTTTTTTCTTTGTGGTAAGATGTAACTACTATGAGTTATTTAAAACTAACTAATAGATTCGTTTTCTTACATGAAAGACCGTGGGCTTCGCAGATGGTGGAATTGAAAACCGGGATTCAGGAAAACAACCGGATCGAAATCAAGGAGAAGAATCAGGAGGAGAAACAAGATGAGTGTGGTGATTGTTGGCGGACATGATCGTATGATTTCAAAATACATGCAGATTTGTAAAAAACATCGATGTAAGGCAAAGGTATTTACCCAGATGAGTGCGGATCTGGACAAACAGATTGGCAATCCGGATATGTGTATTCTTTTCACCAGTACGGTTTCCCACAAGATGGTGAAATGTGCAGTGGATGAAGCGAAAAAGAAAAAGATCCCCGTTGTTCGTTCTCATACCAGCAGCGGAACTGCTTTGGAAGAAATCCTGCAGGCTTATGTATCATGATATTTACGGATGGACAGAACATTTTGTGTACTGTACCATCCGATTTTTCTGTATTAATTTGCATGATATTATCTGTATTAGTTTGTAGGATTTTTTCTGTATCAATCTGTATGATATTTTCTATGTCAATTTGCAGGATAGGGTTGACAAATAATAGTATGGTGATATAATGAAATCAATATATGAATAAATGTTCATGTGTTGAATTGTAAGGATTACATAAAAGGAGATCAGATATGAAGAAGACCTATAAAATCGAAGTAGACTGTGCAAACTGTGCAAATAAGATGGAAGAAGCAGCGAAAAAAACGGCTGGTGTTAAGGATGCAGCGGTAAATTTTATGACGTTGAAGATGAGTGTAGAATTTGAAGATGGACAGGATCCCAAAGCAGTTATGAAGGAAGTTCTGAAAAACTGTAAAAAAGTGGAAGACGACTGTGAGATCTTCTTCTGATTATTTGCAGCATTTGTGATCATAAAAAGAAACAGCTCCCTGGTATTCAGGGGCTTTTTCTTTCTCACATGACCGGTAGCTTATAAATATGAAATGACAGGAGGCGAGCTTTTGAATAAGAAACAGAAGAAAATGTTGGTTCGAATACTGGCGGCAGCAGCTCTCATGCTTCTGTTTGCACTTTTACCCTTGGAAGGACCGATCCGATTCCTTTTGTTTATGATTCCTTATCTGGTCATCGGCTATGATATTCTGCGAAAAGCAGGAAAAGGAATTTGGAATCGTCAGGTTTTTGATGAAAACTTTCTGATGGCCGTTGCTACTTTAGGCGCCGTTGCCCTGGGCGACTATGTGGAAGGTGTGGCTGTTATGCTGTTCTATCAGATTGGCGAGCTGTTCCAAAGCTATGCGGTGGGCAAGAGCCGCAGAAATATTGGTGCTCTGATGGACATTCGTCCGGATTATGCCAATGTGGAGCAGGATGGAAAATGGGAAAAGGTGGATCCCGACGAAGTGGCAGCAGGTACCGTAATTCTGGTACAACCGGGGGAAAGAATTCCCATTGATGGTATTGTGACAGAAGGATCCAGTACACTGAATACCAGTGCTCTGACCGGAGAAAGCCTTCCCAGAGAGGTGGCAGTTGGTGATGAGGTCATCAGCGGATGTATCAATATGACCGGTGTTCTTCATATCAGAACGACGAAGGAATTCGGAGAATCTACTGTTTCCAAAATTCTGGATCTGGTTGAGAATTCCAGTTCCAAGAAATCCAGATCCGAAGGCTTTATCACCAGATTTGCCAGATACTATACTCCGGCTGTATGTTACGGAGCAGTGGCTCTGGCGGTATTGCCGCCCCTTGTTCGGATGCTTTTTCTGGGATTATCCCCGGAATGGTCGGATTGGATTTATCGTGCATTGACATTTTTGGTTATTAGCTGTCCCTGTGCCCTTGTCATTAGTATTCCGCTCAGCTTCTTTGCAGGAATTGGCGGAGCCAGCAGTCAGGGCGTTTTAGTGAAAGGATCCAACTATCTGGAAACCTTGTCTGAGACGAAAATGGTTGTATTTGATAAGACAGGAACCATGACCCAGGGAGTGTTCCAGGTGACCGGCATTTACCACAACACCATGGAACAGGATCATTTACTGGAATATGCTGCTTTGGCAGAAAGCTATTCCACACATCCCATCAGCAAGAGCCTGAGGGATGCTTACGGCAAAGAATTGGATGGAAATCGGGTTGCGGATGTACAGGAAATCGGTGGAAATGGTGTCATTGCCAGAGTGGACGGCAGTGAAGTGGCTGTCGGAAACAGAAAGCTGATGGAGCGTCTGGGAATTCCCTATAAGGAATCTGACAAAGTCGGAACCGTCGTTCATGTGGCAGTGGACGGAGCCTATGCCGGACAGATCTTAATCTCGGATCAGTTGAAACCCAACGCGAAAAAAGCGATTCAGGCTCTGAAAGCTGCCGGTGTGACAAGATCGGTTATGCTGACCGGAGATCAAAAACAAGTCGGTGAGCAGGTGGCAAAGGAACTGGGGATCCAGGAAGTATATACGGAGCTGCTTCCCGCTGATAAGGTTGCCATAGTGGAGAAGTTACTGAATGAGAAACCGGAAAAAGTGAAGTTGGCCTTCGTTGGTGACGGTATCAATGATGCGCCGGTTCTGGCTCGGGCAGATATTGGAATTGCCATGGGTGCACTGGGATCCGATGCAGCCATTGAGGCTGCAGATGTTGTATTAATGGATGATGATCCCCTGAAGATTTCCAAAGCACTGAAAATATCCAGAAAATGTATCCGTATTGTTCGTCAGAATACCTGCTTTGCCATTTTTGTCAAATTTGCCTGTCTCCTGCTGGGAGCTCTTGGCATCGCCAATCTGTGGCTTGCGATCTTTGCCGATGTAGGTGTGATGGTATTGGCCGTGCTGAATGCCATCCGTGCCTTGTTTGTAAAAAAACTGTGACAGAGAAAGAGAGCTGTTATGGCTGGAAGATATTCTTAAATGGAAGAGAGAAACTCAAAACAATGCATGGGCAGAAGATATTCTTAAAAAAGAGTATAGGACGGAAGATATTCTTAAAAAAGAATTGACTAAATATCTGGGGGATGATAAAATTAATTCCATATATGGAAACAGAAAAAATATATAATGTGCCTTTAAATCTGTCTGAAAAGTGGGAAAATGCATGAAAAAAATATGTATACAATGTGGCAAAGAATTTGAATTGACAGATTCGGAACTTGAGTTTTTCGAGAAAAAAAATCTAATGGTTCCCAAACGGTGTAAGGAATGCAGGGATGCAAACAGGAAAACGAAAAGCCGTTCCCGGAAACCGATCATGAAGCCTGTGTCGGGTTCTTCTTCTGCAGCAGAATCTTCGCCGAATCTCCAGGGAAATCAGAAAACGGAAGGGCAACAGCCGTCCCATCGTAACCGGGAGACGGAACGGAATCCGGAATATCGGAACGGAGATCCGGGACAACGGATGCAGCAGAATTCTGTCCTGGAAGAGAAGAAAAAGGCTGTGCCGCCGACAGATTCTTCTTCCGGTAAGAAATCCGGACTGCGCCGGTTCATAGCTGCAGCTGCTGCCATCGTTCTGGTAATTGCCGCCATTTTTGGACAGGGAACGCTGTTCAATGATGACAGCAAGGATGTTGCCAGTGTTCAGCCCTCGGCTTTCAATGATGACTCGGAAGGGGAGCTTACATTCCGAACAGAAATTCTTTTAGAGAGCCATTATGAAAAACACGGTATAGACATGGGATTTGAATCGGCAGAAGCATATCAGGATGCTGCCGCTGCCGTTGTATCCAATCCCAACGCCCTTCACAAGCAGGAACAGGAAGATCAGGATGATGTGTATTATCTGGAGTCTTCCAATGAATTTGTAATCGTATCCACAGACGGATATCTTAGGACATATTTCTGTCCCGATGACGGAATCGATTATTATAACAAACAGTGAGGAAGATATGGGATAATAATATCGAATCACGCAAACATAGAAAGACAGAGCGGTCAGAGGACAGCAGAATATAAGGAAAGACAAAGCAGCCGGAGTCATAGGAGTTCGGCTGCTTTGTCTGTTTTGATACTTTTCTGTGTTGGATCAGGGGAATCGTGGTATACTTGTTGAGGAACGAGTTTTACACAAATTTCTGCTGCAGAAGCATTTAGGAAGGAAATGGTACTGCAGTTGGAAATTATGGAAAAGAAATAGCCCAGATACAGAATTTATGAAAATAGAAATGAGAAAAAACAGGAGGAATTACAGATGAAGGCAGCAATTTCACGGGAAGAAGCATTGGCTTTACTAAAAAAATATAATCAGGATCATTTTCATATTCAGCACGCACTGACAGTAGAAGGTGTTATGCGCTGGTTTGCAGAGGAATTGGGTTATGGAGAAGAGACGGATTTCTGGGGAATGGTTGGTCTTCTTCATGATATTGATTTCGAACAGTATCCGGAACAGCACTGCATCAAGGCGCCGGAGCTGCTTCGGGAAGGCGGTGTCGGTGAGGATATGATTCATGCCATCTGCAGTCATGGATATCAGCTGACGGTGGATATTGTTCCGGAGCATGAGATGGAAAAAGTTCTGTATGCGACGGACGAGCTGACAGGGCTGATTGGGGCAGCTGCTCTGATGCGTCCCTCCAGGAGTGTCCAGGATATGGAAGTAAAATCTGTGAAAAAGAAATTCAAATCACTGAATTTTGCCGCCGGATGTTCCCGGGAAGTGATTCAGAATGGAGCAGATATGCTGGGATGGGATTTGGCGGATCTGATGGAGCGGACCATTCTTGCCATGCGTTCCTGTGAGGAAGCCATTCAGCAGGCCATGCAGGAAAATTAGGGAAGGTTGGGTATCAAAAAAATCTGGAGAAAGGAAATATCCAATCACATAAATTGGATTGTATGAAAGAAATATGGAAACTGCATTTTCCAGAACAGAACGTCTTCTCGGAACGGAAAATATGAAACGGCTGTCGGAAGCCCGAGTGGCTGTTTTCGGCATCGGCGGTGTTGGCGGCCATGTGGTGGAAGCCCTGGCTCGGAGTGGTGTCGGTGCTCTGGATTTGATTGATAACGATACGGTTTCTCTCAGTAATCTGAACCGTCAGATTATTGCCACCAGAAAAACCCTGGGACAGTATAAGGTGGATGCTGCCCGGGAACGGATCCTGGACATCAATCCTGATGTAAAGGTACGCACCTGCCGCACCTTCTATATGCCGGAAACAGCGGAAGAATTTGATTTTTCCCAATATGATTACGTGGTAGATGCCATTGATACGGTCACCGGAAAGATTCAGCTGATTGTTCAGGCAAATGCCTGCGGCGTTCCTGTCATCAGTTCTATGGGAGCCGGAAATAAGCTGGATCCTACACTATTTCAGGTGGCAGATATTTATCAGACCTCGGTCTGCCCTCTGGCCCGGGTGATGCGTCGGGAATTGAAGAAGAGAGGAATCCGGTCCCTGAAGGTGGTATATTCCAGAGAAGAGGCCATGACACCGCTCTCTTTGGAGGAAGACAGCGGGGAAGAGTCGGAAAATGGTATGTCTTCCCGTCGCCAGACACCCGGCAGTACCGCTTTTGTTCCTGCTGTGGCCGGTTTGATTCTGGCAGGAGAAGTCATCAAAGATCTGACCCTTCACAGAGAATAAGAAAAGAAAATTCAAAGAAGAAAAAAGAAAACGGAAAAACAGATGTAAGGACAGAAGGAGGAGACATGAGAGAATATCAGGCTTCGGCACCCATGACCATTCCCATGAAAAAAGAGCTTTTTGAACCGCGGACCGACACCGTACTGGCATGGCTGGGATCCGGTGGTATTTATATCAACTGCCGCGGAACAAGAATAATGATTGATCCGGTACTGGAACCCAATCCGGAAGATCCCGGCAAAAGTGAAGCAGGCTTTGAAGAATTGGTTCCTGCCCCCATTCGGGGAAAGGATGTGCCGGCACTGGATGCGGTTCTTTATACCCATGCGGACTATGATCATATGGCACCGGAAACAACGAAATCGTTAATGCATACAGGAGTTAATTTCTGGGGGACGGCATTCACCTGCCGTCGGCTTCAGGAGGATTTCGGGATTCCGGCAGAACGGACCACGGTGATGCCCTTTGGGGAAGAAATTGCTCTGGGACATTTAAAGATTCATCTGACACCGGCTTCTCATGCATGGCAGAAGGGGCGTCCTGAGTTTGATTGGTATTATGGGGAGAGTGACTGCTGTGGTTTTTATATGGAGACGCCCGATGGAACGATCTGGGCTCCCGGAGACAGTCTGCTTCTTCCGGAGCATTTCCAGGAAAAAGAACCGGATATTATGTTCTGGGATATTTCCTCGGATGCCTTTCATTTTGGAACGGAGAATTCTCTGAAGCTGGCCAATTATTATGGAAACAGTCAGCTGATTCTCTATCACTATGGTACCTACTATGCTCCTCACAAACCGGCTTTCAGTGCAGATCCCAAGTGGATTGAAGGACGTCTGGAGAATCCCCGGCGACTGCATTCCCTGGCTCCCGGAGAACCCTATCGGTTGGTGCATCAGGAAAAAGAAGAAAATGAACTGCTTCGTCTGCTGATGAATCGTCGGAGCGTTCGTCAGTATACGGGAGAACCCATTCCCACTGCCATGAAAAAGCAAATTCTCCAGGCCGGTTTGTTTTCTGCCTCCAGCCGGAATCGCCGTCCCTGGGAACTGGTTGTGACAGAAGACCGTAAGGTGCTGGAAGCTTTATCCCGTTGTCGTGTCGGTTCGGCCAAAATGCTGGAAAAAGCAGGAATGGCCGTAGTTGTACTGGCCGACCCGGAGAAATCCGATGTCTGGACTGAGGACTGCTCCATCGTCATGGCAAATATGCATTTGATGGCAGACAGCCTGGGACTGGGCAGCTGTTGGATACAGGGACGTCTGCGAGAGACACCGGAGGGAATTTCCACAGACGCTTACGTAAAAGAACTGCTGGGAGCTCCGGAAGGATACTGCCTGGAAGCCATTTTGTCTGTGGGAGTGGCAGAAAGTCATCCGGCGGCTCATACGGAGCAGGATCTGATGATGAGTAAGGTTCACTGGGAACATTTTTAAAAGGTACCGACGGAAAAACTTTTGAAACATATTCACAGGGAATCATTCCGGAGTATGTGGACAGAGTACTTCTGAAACATACTCACAGAGAATAATAACAGGACATATCGCAAGAAAAGCTTTCTCAAACATACCAACAGGGAGCAGGGGAATATGAACAGGCCTTATCACATAAGCTGTAATAATAAGTTAGAGGTTCAGTTTCATCGTGATTCGACTCAAACGCAGATCCGGCGGAAATCTGCTGCTGTTTGTCTTGCTGCTGGCGGCGGCTGCCTGTCTGACAGTATGGTCCGGGTTTTACTGGCCATCCGTGACCACCTCTGTCAGTACCATCCGAAGTAAAGAAATTCCGATCTATTGTGTACAGACCGAAGAAAAGAAGGTGGCGCTGAGTTTTGACGCTGCCTGGGGGAACGAAGATACGGGTACCATCCTGGATATCCTGAAGGAAGAAGATGTTCATGTAACCTTTTTTATGACAGGAGGCTGGGTGGAAAGTTTTCCGGAAGATGTCAAAGCTATTGCTGCTGCCGGTCATGATCTGGGCAATCACAGTGAAAGTCATTATGAGATGAGTACTCTTTCCGAAGAACAGATGAAAGACGAGATTTTAACGGTTCATAACCGGGTGAAGGAACTGACCGGGATTGAAATGAAGCTGTTTCGCCCTCCCTATGGAGATTACAACGATACTCTGGTACAGACGGTAAAAGCCTGTGGCTATTCCTGTATCCAATGGGATGTGGACTCTCTGGACTGGAAAGACTACGGTGCAGACAGCATTATTTCCACCGTATGTCAGCACAAACATCTGGGCAACGGATCCATCATATTGATGCACAACGGAGCAAAATACACGCCCCAGGCATTAAAAGCCGTGATCACCGGATTGAAAGAACAGGGATATGAAATCGTTCCCATTTCTCAGCTGATTTATCCCGGAGAGGATTATACGATCGACCATGAGGGCAGACAGATTCCCTGTCCGTCCTAAAGAGAATAACAAGAGCTGTTAATGAATGGACTCAGCCGTTTTCCTTGCCGCTGTTTGGGATTATCCGAGACAGTCGTAAGGGAAACGGTTTTTTATGCAAGCGATTATTTATGCAAGAGGTTTTCCTGCAAGAGGCTTTTCCTGCAAACGGTCTTTCCTGCAAACGGTCTTTCCTGCAAACGGTCTTTCCTGCAATAGGAAACTCCGTCCCTGCGGCATGAAACAGTTTGTCAATTAGTATGAGGCATACTAGGAATTCAAAAGGTATTATGATATACTTTATTCATGTAATGGAAATCTCATGGTGAGATTTCAGCTCAGATACTTGAGAAATGAAGGAGGAAGAAAGAATGAGCAAAAGACGTGAGTTTCTGGCCATTCTGGCAGCCATGGGGATTGGGGCTGTCTCAATGGTTCTTACCGCCGTTCCGGCCTATGCGCAGACGGTGAAAGAGATTGAAAACGGAAGCAGCTATGAGAATCTGGATCCCATCTCTCTGGAAGAGGGAGAAAAAGTGACTTATACCGGAAGCTTTGATTTGGCAGAAGAAAGCGGTGCCAATGATCAGGATGTAATTTTTCTGAGTGTGGACCGTCCCGGCATTGTTTCCATTCATGCAAAGACCACGAATACCACCACCGCCAAAGGAGATGAAGTAAAGATTTCTCTGAGGGCAGAAGGGGAAGAGGATGATCCCGTTCTGAAAAAATACATGGTGTTGGGCGGAGAAGAAACCTTCCCGGTACATTCTTACGGTTATTGTGATGGCAGCAATGGTTATGGACAGATGGACTATTTCCTGGATGAAGGTGTGTACTATCTTCAGCTGGATTCGGAAAAGGAAAGAGATTATACTCTGGAGTTCCAGTTCCGTGAGTACGTAATTTCCGGATATCTGGAGGAATTTGTATATGAAGAAAGTGCTCCCATCTGTGTTCCGGGAGAAGCTTTGAGCGGAGCCTTTAATGGTAAGATTTACGATGCCGGCGGTCTGAACGTTTATGGCGAGAATGAAGTATTTGAGAATGTTTTCTATGTATATGTTCCCGAAGACGGCATTTATAAGGAAACCCTGAAGGTTAACAACAATATTTCCGTTAAGTGCGGCTATGCAGGTACCGGTGAGGAGGTTCCGGATCAGATTACTTTCCAGGAAAAGGTATATAAAGATTACAGCTTCCTGTCGGAAAGTGCAATGCAGAATACCTTCGTCAGCGGAGTGGATATTTCCAGGGCGGATCAATTCACCACGTATACGAGAGAAGTAGAACTGAAAACCGGTCTTTATCAGTATCGGATGACTCAGCCGGAAGTTGGTTATACAGATCTGTCCTCTGTCTGCTATTCCCTGGATTTAGAGAATATGACAGTGGAACAGGAAGAGCAGGAATTAAAGGCATCCGCCACTGTATTTAACAAAACATATGGAGATGCGGCTTTTAAACTGGGAGTAACCTCCAATGCCAGCGATGCTTCCATCAAATATTCATCTAATAATACATCGGTAGCCAAGGTTAATTCCAGCGGTAAAGTAACGGTTGTAAATCCGGGACGGGCTGTTATTACGGTGACTGCAGCAGAGACGGAAGAATACACCGCAGCAACCCTGAAAATTACGGTAAATGTGGCTCCCGCAGCGGTAAAAGGCTTAAAAGAATCTTCTGCTTCGGATTCTGCGATTACTCTGAGCTGGAAAAAAGTAACAGGAGCTTCCGGTTATGAGATTTACCGTGATAAAAAGCTGATTAAAGATATTACCAAAGGCAGTACCGTTTCCTATAAGAATACGAAACTGTCGGCAGCAAAGACATATACTTATTATGTACGTTCTTATGTAAAAGTCGGAGAAAAGAAGATTTACGGAGCGAAGAGCGGCAATGTGGTTATGGCAACTGCTCCGGCCAAAGTAACCATGAAGAGCGTGACTCCCGGAAGCAAATCTTTGAAGGTAACCTGGAAAACCACGTCCGGAACCGGCTATGAGATCCAGTACAGTACCAGCTCCAAGTTTAAGAAAGCTGTAACGGTGAAAGTGAAGAAGAGTTCTTCCAAGAATGTGACAATCAAGAAACTCAGCGGAAAGACAAAGTATTATGTGAGGGTTCGTGCTTACAAGACCAATGGATCTGCCACATATTACGGAAGCTGGAGCTCTGTAAAAACCGGAGTAACGAAGAAGTAAGCAGAACTCTTTCCAAAGGATTTTTCCTGTGGAAAGAGAATCGTGTATAAGTGGATGGTACATCATCTGAGAAATCCCGAAAATCATTTTGCAGCATGATTTTCGGGGTTTTTTGTGCCGAAAAATGCTGCCCAGCATAAGCTGGGCAGCATGATATGCAGCATTCTGCAATTGTCTGCTTCATAGTGTGTACCGATCTCAGCAGTACAGCTCCATTGTTCTGCAGAAGAGATTATTTTGCATCCTGTTCTGCCATATACAGTACCAGATCGATAACCTTGTTGGAATAACCCCATTCGTTATCGTACCATGCAATCAGCTTAACAAAGCTGCCGTCCAGCATGATGCCGGCCTTCTCGTCGAAGATACAGGTATTGAAGTTTCCTCTCAGGTCGCTGGATACGATCTCATCGTTGTTGTATTCGATGATACCCTTCATGTAGGTTTCGCTGGCTTTCTTAACAGCT
Organism: Clostridiales bacterium; assembly: GCA_029007785.1. GTDB lineage: Bacteria > Bacillota > Clostridia > Lachnospirales > Lachnospiraceae > UBA3305. The sequence goes on from JAQXIM010000076.1 coordinate 15,473, forward strand.
GCGCAGATCTCTTCATAAGTGGTCTCAACAGACAGCTCTGCAGTCAGGTCAACAACAGAGATATCGTTGGTAGGAACACGGAAGCTCATACCGGTCATTTTACCCTGCAGTTCAGGAATAACAAGACCTACAGCCTTGGCTGCACCGGTGGTGGAAGGAATAATGTTGTTGAAAACGGAACGTCCGGTTCTCCAGTCACGTCCACCGTTGGAGTCAACGGGTTTCTGTTTGGAAGTGGAAGCGTGAATGGTGGACATCAGAGCACGATTGATACCGAATTCTTTCTGGATTACCTTGGCCAGAGGAGCCAGGCAGTTTGTAGTACAGGAAGCATTGGATACCACCGTCATGCTGGGATCATAAGTCTCATTATTTACACCCATAACAAAAGTGGGGAAATCTTTATCTTTTCCGGGAGCAGTCAGAACGACTTTCTTTGCTCCGCCCTGCAGATGTTTTGCACAGGTTTCCAGAGTACGGAAAGCACCGGTAGATTCGATGATGTATTCAGCACCGCAGGAAGCCCAGTCAATATTAGCAGGATCAGACTCAGAAAAGACTTTGATATGCTTTCCGTTGATGATCAGTTCATCTTCCGTGCAGGAAACTTCTCCGCGGAAGCGGGCAAATACCGAATCGTATTCCATCATATAGGCCATACGCTTAAGGTCTGCGTTTCTTACGTTAATTCCGCAGATCTCGATATCCGTATCACGTTCCTCCAGACTGCGAAGGATAACACGGGCGATACGACCAAATCCATTAATACCAACTTTTACTGACATAGTTAATCTCCTTTACCTTTTGGTTCTCTGCCCTGGAGCAGAGCATAAACATTTCCATAAAAAATGATGTTTTTCATGATACTTCCATTATAGTGGACAAACTGTCAGTTGGCAATTTTAAAGGAAATATAATTGATGGTAAAATATATATAACTAAAATAAAATAGTGCAAAAATCTGAAGATTTTTCCGAAGAGAATTTTGGAAATTTGACAGGAAACGTAAAAGAAGGTCAAAACCAGGGAAAAAAGAGGAATGAAAAATGTGGAAAGTGGAGAAGAAATAAGGGGAAAATTGTGGAAAAGAATGGGAGAATCAGAAGTTTTTGGAGATACGTTTTCACCTTCGAAGATTTGTGTTATAATCACTCCGTAGGTCTTTTTTGTTTCTTCTGGAGAAAAACGGGAAGGAAGAGATGCAGACATGATGGAACGGCAGGAAGCCGGGAATATTTTAGAGAGGAAGAATGGAATGACAGAATGGGATATGTGTGCTGCGGCATCAAAGGAGGATTTTACGAAAGTATCCCTAATTGATATGGCTCAGATCGTGATTCATCAGGATTACCGCCTGTATTGTGAAGAGAATCGCTGCGGCAATTACAATCGCAATTATGGATGTCCGCCGGACTGCGGAACTGCGGCGGAGATGGAAAATCGGGCGAGACAGTATCGCCGTGCTCTGGTGATGCAGACCTGTATGGAAGTAGACGATGTGGAAGATCAGGAGCTTCTTCGGGAGATTCGAAAGGAGCATAATCGAAAATCCCGTTCTGTGGCAGAGCAGTTTCGAAAGGCAGGAATTTCCGGATTGATGATGCAGCCGGGCCCCTGCAGTTTTTGTAAGGAATGCAGAAAGATAAAAGGGGAACCCTGTCCCTTCCCGGAACACAGAACGTCCTGCCTGTCTGCTTACGGCGTGGATGTCACTGCCTTGGCAGAGTCCTGCGGAATGCGTCTCGACTGGGATGGAGGATCCATTTCCTATTTCAGTCTGTTTCTTTATGATCGCAGTCCGTACAGTGAATAATCCGGGAAGAGAGATCAAAGAATCACAATCCCGGATCGGAACCGTCTGATTTTCATAATAAGAATCAGGAAAATATACAGAAAAAGTTGTTCTAAATATCGAACAAATATAATAAAAATAAAAGTCAAAATAATAAATAGTTTCCGATTATGAGAGAAAGAAAGTCAGGATGATTCAGGAAAGCTCATAAGAAAGGAAACAAAGTGAAAATTAACAGGAGGATTCATACAGTATGACGACCACGGACATATCGGCCGATCAGATAAAACAGTGGGAGCACGATGAGTATTTTGCAGTGGATTTGAGAGATTTATCTGCATTTCAGCACGGATGTATTCCCGGAGCGATTCACAGACCTTATTCAGAATTAAAGGAAGAATTGGCACGGATTGATGAGGAGTACCGGGGAGAAGAACGCCGGGAAGCTCTTCAGATACTCTGGGAGGATCTGGAAGGAATGGCCGGATGGCTTCCGGAGACAGAACAGAATCTGGCAGCAGATTTTCTGGCAGACCGGAAAATTCTTTTTTATTGCGCAAGAGGAAATGTCAGTCAGGAAGTGGCAGAGTGCTTTGCAGAGGAAGGCTTTGAAGCCTACAGTCTGCAGGGAGGATATGGTGCCTGGGTTCTGAGTCAGTATGAGACGCCGGATGAAGAGGACGAGGAAAAGGTAACTTGTGAGGACATCGAGAAAAGTATTCGCAAGAAATTCCACAAGCAGCTTTTCAGCCGTTTTGCCAAAGCGATCAATGAGTATGAAATGCTTCAGCCCGGAGACCGGGTTGCTGTCTGCATTTCCGGCGGCAAGGATTCCATGCTGATGGCAAAACTGTTTCAGGAACTGAGACGTCACAATAAATTTCACTTTGAGCTGGTATTTCTGGTAATGGATCCCGGATACAGTCCGGTAAACCGGGAGGTCATTGAGAAAAATGCAGAATTGATGCAGATTCCGGTGGTGTTCTTTGAATCGGATATTTTCGATGCGGTTTATGATGTGGAGAAATCCCCCTGTTATCTTTGTGCCCGTATGAGACGCGGTCATCTGTACAACAAAGCACGGGAACTGGGCTGCAATAAAATTGCCCTGGGACACCATTACGATGATGTGATCGAGACGATTCTTATGGGAATGCTGTACGGGGGTCAGGTGCAGACTATGATGCCCAAGCTTCACAGCACGAATTTCCCGGGAATGGAACTGATTCGTCCCATGTATCTGATCCGTGAGGATGATATCAAACGGTGGCGGGATTACAACCATCTCTATTTTCTTCAATGTGCCTGCCATTTTACAGAAACCTGTGATTCCTGTGATGAGGAGGGAACTTCGGCATCCAAACGTCTGGAAATCAAGCATTTGATCCAGGAGCTGAAGAAGACGAATCCTTTTGTAGAGTATAATATTTTCCGAAGTGTGGAAAATGTAAATTTGAATACGGTAATCGCCTACAAACAAAATGGAGTGGTTCATCGTTTTACCGATCAGTATGATGAGATCTGCGGCGATGAAGAACAGCAGTAAAGAACATCAGAAAAGGTATCGTAAAACAGCAGCTGAGATATAGTAAGAACAGCATCAAAGAAAAGAATAGTAAGAACATCAACAAAGAGAATAGTAAGAACATCAGCAAAGAGAATAGAAAGAACATCAGAAAAGAATAGGAATGAAGGAGGAACACAAATGATTGATGAGATTTTGGAATACAACCAGAAATTTGTAGAAGACAGAAAATATGAACAGTATGTTACCAGTAAGTATCCGGATAAGAAGCTGGCCATTGTATCTTGTATGGATACCCGTCTTCTGGAATTGCTTCCGGCAGCTCTGGGACTGAAGAATGGAGATGCCAAGATCATCAAAAATGCCGGCGGTGTGATTACCCATCCCTACGGCAGTGTGGTTCGAAGCCTTCTGGTGGCTATTCTGGAGCTGGGAGTAGAAGAAGTTATGGTTATCGGTCATACGGACTGCGGTGTACAGGCTCTGGACAGCGATGAAATGATTCGTATGATGATTGAACGGGGCGTGGACGAAAGAGAAGTAAATATTTTGAAATTCAGCGGAGTGGATTTTAAAACCTGGCTGGGCGGTTTTAACAGTGTGGAGGAATCGGTGGCCAATACGGTGGAAATGCTTCAGAGCCATCCCCTGATTCCTAAAGATGTTTCGATTCGCGGATTTGTAATGGATTCTGTTACCGGAAAACTGATGCCGGTAGAAGCCCATAAAGAATCCTGGCATAAAGAACCCTGATGGAAATAGAAACGGGAGAAAATGCCTGAAATCATGGCTTCCGCCGGAAGGGACAGGAATCGAATTGGGAAATGCTGCAGGAATTAACCCGGCGGACTTAACCGTCCGCCGGATTTTTAGCGTGTTTTGGAGGAGCAAAAATGAAAATTATTGTTGGTCTTGGCAATCCTACCGATAAGTATGCAGGAACCAGACATAACATGGGATTTGGAGTGATTGAAGAACTGGCGGAGCGTCACGCCATTCGGGTCAATACCAACCGCCACAAAGGTCTTTGCGGCAGCGGTATTATTGCCGGGGAAAAGGTTATTTTAGCGAAACCTCTCACATATATGAATAACAGCGGAGAGTGTGTTCGTCCCCTGGCTGACTTTTATAAAGTGGATGTGGAGGATGTCGTAATCATTTATGACGATATCAGTCTGGATGTGGGACAGATTCGAGTACGGGGAAAAGGCAGTGCCGGTGGTCATAACGGCATGAAGAGTATTATTCAGCATCTGGGAAGCAGTGATTTTCCCCGGGTGAGGGTCGGTGTCGGTGAAAAACCGGTTCATATGGATCTGGCAGATTATGTGTTGGGAAGATTTTCAAAAGAGGAACTTCCGCTGGTCAGAGAATCCCTGAAGACGGCAGCCGATGCGGTGGAAGGATTGATCCGTGATGGTGTGGATAAGACCATGAATCAATATAATCGGAAGAAGACTTCTTCTGATGCAGAAGTGTAAGATTGAGACAAAAAGCCGGAAAAGAAAGCAGAGATATGAGGCAGAAGGGAGAATCATATGGCAGTAACCTTTCATAGTCCGATGGAAGAATTAGTTCAGTTTGAAGAATTGAAAAAGGCGCTGACTATGGGAGCAGGGCCTTTGGCTGTCAATGGCTGCGTGGAATCCCAGAAAACCCATTTGGCCTGTGAACTGACCAATGAGATTCCTCTGCGTCTGATTGTAACCTATAATGAAAATCGGGCCCGGGAAATCTACGAGGATGCCAAATGCTTTCATCCCCAGGTATTTCTTTATCCGGCCAAGGATGTGCTGTTCTATCAGGCAGATGTTCAGGGAAATCTTCTCTCCAGAGAAAGAATGGCCATTCTGAGACAGATTCTGGAGCAGGGATCCGGAACCGTTATTACAACCATTGACGGATGTATGGATCGGATTGCTTCTCCGGATGAAGTCAATCGGAGAAGACTGATTATGATGCCAGGTGATATCGTCAATATGGATGAACTCCGGGAAAAGCTTCAGTCTTTGGGTTATGAGAGGGTGCCTCAGGTGGAAGCTTCCGGCCAGTTTACCATTCGGGGCGGTATCCTGGATGTATATCCGCTTACGGAGGAGAACCCGGTTCGGGTAGAACTCTGGGGGGATGAAATTGATACGATCCGGAGCTTTGACAGCGAGAGCCAGAGATCCATGGAAAATCTGGATGAGATTCATATTTATGCTGCCAGTGAGACACCGGAATCGGCAGAAAGTCGGGAAGCTCTGGCTGTATCTTTATTGGATTATTTTCCGGAAGAAGCGGTATTTCTTTTGGATGAGCCTTCTCGTCTGGAAGAAAAAGCCATGGCCGTTTCCAAAGAGTTTCAGGAAAGCATGGTTATGCGAATGGAGAAAGGCTATTATTCCGATGAGCCGGTTCCGGAATTGCTTTCTCCGGAAGAGGTTTTTGATCGAATGGATCGGGGACGAACCATTTTGATGAGTGGGCTGGAACAGCGGTGCCGGATCATCCGGGAGAAGGGCCATTATTCCATTCTTGGCAAAATCATTTACAGTTATGAAAATAATTTTGACGGTTTGATCCATGACCTGAAGCTTTGGAAAAAAGAAGGATATCGTGTGGCACTTCTTACCGGTTCCCGAACCAGGGCAGAACGTTTGGCAGGGAATCTCCGGGATTATGAGTTATCTGCTTATTATGCGGAGGATGCAAATCGGACGATTCATCCGGGACAGATTCTGGTTACCTCCGGAAATATCCATAAAAGCTTCGAGTATCCACAGATTAAATTTGCTGTGGTATCGGAGGGAGATCTCTTTGGTAAGGAACGTAAGAAAAGAAAGAAAACCTCTTCCTATGCCGGAAAGAGAATTCAGAGCTTTTCGGAGCTGTCGGTGGGCGATTATGTAGTTCATGAAAACCATGGCCTTGGCATTTATCAGGGAATCGATAAGGTGGAGGTTGGCGGTACGACCAGAGATTATATGAAAATCACCTATGGTGATGGGGGAAATCTCTACATTCCGGTAACTCAGATGAACCAGGTTCAGAAATATGCGGCGGCAGATACGGATCGGGCACCGAAACTGAACCGTCTTGGCGGACAGGAATGGAATCGTACCAAAAGCCGGGTAAAGAAAGCGGTGAAAAACATCGCCGGAGATCTGGTGGCTCTTTATGCGAAACGGCGGGAGAATCAGGGTTTTGTTTATAGTGAGGATACGGTCTGGCAGAGAGAATTTGAGGAGCAGTTTCCCTATGAGGAGACGGAGGATCAGCTGAAAGCCATTGAAGCGGCCAAGGCCGATATGGAAAGTACCAAGATCATGGATCGTCTCATCTGCGGAGATGTTGGCTATGGCAAAACAGAAATAGCGATCCGAACAGCATTCAAGGCAATTCAGGATGGAAAGCAGGTGGCCTATCTTGTTCCTACCACCATTCTGGCCCAGCAGCATTACAATACTTTCCTTCAGCGAATGAAAGATTATCCTGTGGAAGTGGATCTTCTGTGTCGGTTCCGGACGGCAGGAGAACAGAAAAAGACACTGGAGCGGCTGAAAACCGGACTGGTGGATGTGGTAATTGGAACACATCGTCTTTTGTCAAAGGATGTGGCATTTAAAGATCTGGGTCTCCTGATTATTGATGAGGAACAGAGATTTGGTGTGGCGGATAAGGAAAAGATCAAACAGCTGAAGGATACCGTGGATGTATTGAGTCTGACTGCTACTCCGATCCCGCGGACCCTTCATATGAGTCTCATCGGGATCCGGGATATGAGTATTCTGGAAGAGCCGCCCATGGATCGGCAGCCGATCCAGACCTATGTCATGGAGTACAATGATGAACTGGTAAGGGAGGCGATTCAGAGGGAACTGGATCGGGACGGTCAGGTTTATTATGTATACAATAAGGTGAAGAACATCCAGGAGATTACGAATCATATTGCCTCTCTGGTACCGGATGCCAATGTGGTATTTGCCCATGGGCAAATGAAAGAACGGGAATTAGAGCAGATTATGCTGGATTTCATCAACGGAGATATCGATGTGCTGGTTTCTACCACGATTATTGAGACCGGATTGGATATTTCCAATACAAATACCATTATCATTCATGATGCGGATCGATATGGATTGTCCCAGCTGTATCAGCTTAGAGGACGAGTGGGAAGATCCAGCCGTTCTGCTTACGCATTTCTTATGTACCGCAGAGACCGGATGCTGAAGGAAATAGCAGAAAAGCGTCTTCAGGCCATTCGGGAATATACGGAGATGGGATCCGGTATTAAAATCGCCATGAGAGATCTGGAACTCAGGGGAGCCGGCAATCTTTTGGGAGCGGAACAGCACGGTCATATGGAAGCGGTGGGATATGATCTTTACTGCAAGCTTCTGGGAGAAGCTGTACAGGAGGCCAAGGGCGAGAAAAAGCAGGAGGACTTCGATACCACGGTGGATATGGAGCTGGATGCTTACATTCCGCCCAGTTATATTCGAAATGAGTCCCAGAAAATGGATATTTATAAGAGGATTGCAGCCATCGAGACGGATGAAGAATATGATGATATGCAGGATGAACTGATCGATCGTTTTGGAGAACCGCCAAAGGCCGTGCAGAATCTGCTGAAAGTATCCAGGCTTCGTGCCCTGGCCCATGAGGTATATGTAACGGAGCTGACAGGCAGCAAGGAACGGATTCGGATTCAAATGTATGAAAAAGCGCCGGTGAATCCTCTGCAGATTCCCGATTTCATCAAGAGTTACGGCGGAGATCTGCGGCTGATGCCGGGAAAAACACCGGGATTTTTGTATGTGGATCAGAGAAAACGGAATCTGGATACAGAAAGTACTTTGGAATGCGTGAAAAGTTTGTTAAATAACATAAAATTGTTGCTAGACTGATAAAAAAGATTTATAATGATATTATTGAGCCCCAACTGGTTTGGTGCGAATAAAGAGAGGAAAGATTGGGAAGAACTGCAGAGAAAACGACATTTCTTTCCATGGTTTGGGAGGACTATTTATGAAAAAAATGGCGCGAAAGCTTTCTATTTTACTGGCAGCAGCCATGGCTGCCGGTTCTTTGACTGCCTGCTCCGGAATAAGCGGAGATGTTGCAGCAACCTACGGCAGTGAGAGTATTTCCATGGATGAAGCCAGCTTCTGGCTGAGATATGAGCAGTGGATGAATGAAGCTTATTATTGGGATATGTACACCTATTTCGGTTACGAAAATATGTGGGAAGCTCCCAGCGGCGATGGCGAAAAGACCATGGCGGATTCCCTGACAGAAAGCGTTATGACTCAGCTGCTTCAGAGCCGTGTGCTGATTGATCATGCAGAAGAGTACAATGTTGCACTGACGGAAGCTCAGAAAGAAAAGATTACAGAGACCGTAACTTCCTTCCTGGAAGAATATCCGGATTTCAAGAATTATTGTGATGCCAGTCAGGAAGAGATCGAAGGATGGATGCAGACCAATTCCCTGGCTGTTCTGGTAGCAGATGCTGTGAAGAAGGCAGCAAATGTTACGGTCAGCGATGAGGAGTGCCAGCAGTATTCCATCGAATACATTCTGGTGAGTGAAGAGGATGAAGATACGGCAGAAGAGTCTGCTGAGGAAGATTCCACGGAAGAAGAAACCACAGCAACCGGTGAAGAACTGGCCAATCAGGTACTGGCTCAGGCGAAAGAAGGAAAAGAGTTTTCTGATATTGCATCCGAGCTGAGTCTGACAGCCAGCAATGCCAGCTATCTGGTAACCGGCGAGACCTCTACCGATATTCGTTACACTACATCGGCAGCTATGGCTGTTGGTGATGTCGAGATGGTTCAGGAAGAAGGAACCGGCTGGTACATCATCAAGAAGAGCAACGATCTGGATGAAGATGCGACAGAAAGCAAACGCGAAGAAGTCCAGACGACAAAAGAGACGGAAGCTTTCAATGAAGTTTATGCAGAATGGGCAAAATCTGCTGCGAAATTTGATGTAAAAAAAGCATGGACAAAAGTTGAAATTTCTGATAAGATATACGTTGCGCCTGAAACAGAGGAAGCCGCAGAAGATGAGTCTGCAGATGCAGAGGACGAAACCGTCGAGTCCGAAACGGAAGAAACTGCAGCGACAGAGGCTGAATAAATTTGAATATTGTTCTCAGGGGGTGAACCCCTGCTATTGTTTAAGGAGGAGGGGAAAGAGCCTGTGTATTACAGGTTCTTTCTTTTGTTTATCAATGAAAAAATCAGTGAACCGTCGGGAAACTCAGAGGGAGCCGTTTTGTGAATCAGGAAATGTCGGCAGAAAACAGGATATCTTTGATCGGATGATGGCTTGGCCGATTCTCCGCATTTTTCGTCCCTTTTATCAAAGGCATAAAGAAGTCCTTCTCTATCTCTTTTTTGGAGGTTTGACAACCGTAATCAGTATCGGAAGTTATGGATTGTTTCTGCTTGGCGGAATGGGTGCTCTGGTTGCCAACGTGTTTTCCTGGATTTTTGCCGTTTTATTTGCATATATCACCAACAGCATCTGGGTTTTTGAATCCCAGGCCGGAAATCTTTCGGAAAAATGCAGAGAGATTGTCAGCTTTTACGGCGGCCGTATTCTGACTCTGTTGATGGAAGAAGGGATTCTTCTGGTTTTTGTGGAAGGGCTGAAGGGAAATGCCATGATTGTAAAGGTCATTGCCCAGGCAGCTGTAGTCATCGGAAACTATATTATCAGTAAGCTGCTGGTATTCCGGAAGTATGACAGATAGAAGAGAATACTGCTATTATGAATAACAAAAAAGAAGAATAACGAAGAAATAGAATAACGAAGAAAGAAAAACAAGAGAATATAAATGAGAGAATATGCTTCCATGAAATAGGGAAGAATGGTGAATAAGACAGAATAATAAACAAGGCAGAATAAACAACATAATAAAGCAGCAGAATAAGCAAAGAAGAATAAACAAGACAGAAGAATAAAAAGCAATGCAGAGATTCCGGGGAATTCCATGCATTGCTTTTTTCTAATGTATATGATTCGCAGAAGGCGGATATTCCGGCGAACTTTTGCCTCCGAAATGACATAGATTCCGGCTTTACCGCATGAATATACGAACCAGTCGATCGTTGATTTTGCGATAGGGTTGATACCGCATGGGAAGATCCAGCCAGGTTTTTTTGTCCACGATGCTTTTTTTGTGGGTGAAGGTGTCAAAACCTGCTTTGCCATGGTAGCTTCCCATACCGCTTTCTCCCATACCGCCGAAGCCCATGGAGCTGGTAGCCAGATGGATGATGGTATCATTGACACAGCCGCCTCCGAAAGAGCATTCATCCAGAACCCGGCGAATTCTCTGTTTGCTGGAAGAAAAGAGATAAAGTGCCAGGGGGGTGGGCCGATCATTGATGACAGATATCATTTCCTCTGTGGAGTGATAGGTAAGAATCGGCAGAATCGGACCGAAAATCTCTTCCTGCATCACCGGATCATCCCAGGATATATCACTCATGATGGTGGGGGCAATTCTCAGAGCTGCAGCATCGGCTTTTCCTCCCAGAATAATCTTCCGTTGATCCATGAGGCAGAGGATTCTCTGGAAATGCTTCTCGTTGATGATTTTTCCGTATTTCGGATTGCTCAGAGGATCCGGACCAAACTGGCGAATGGTCTGCTTCTTCAGTTCTTCCATGAGAGCATCCCGAACGGATTCCTGACAAACAATATAATCCGGTGCCACACAGGTTTGTCCGCAGTTCAGATATTTCCCGAAGACAATCCGTTTGGCGGCCAGTTTCAGATTTGCCGTTTCATCCACGATACAAGGACTCTTTCCTCCCAATTCCAGGGTAACCGGTGTCAGATGTTCTGCTGCCCGGCGCATGACTTCTTTTCCTACGGCCTGACTGCCGGTAAAGAAGATCGTATCGAATTTCTGCTCCAGAAGAACCTGGTTTTCCTCTCGTCCGCCGGTGATGACGGCAGCCTGCTCCGGCAGGAAGCATTCTTCCACGATCTCTGCCATGATTTGACTGGTGGACGGCGAGTAGGCACTGGGTTTCAGAATAACAGTATTGCCGGCGGCGATGGCATCGGTCAGGGGCTCCATGGAAAGAAGAAAGGGATAATTCCAGGGACTCATGATCAGAGCAACGCCGTAAGGAGATTTTTTGATAAAGCTTCGGGAGGCAAACTGAGCCAGCGGAGTCCAGACCGTGTTCTCCCGTGCAAAGGCTCTGGTGTGGCGGATCATATAGGTCAGCTCACTGAGAGTCATGCCGATTTCGCACATATAGCTTTCTTCCTGGCTTTTTCCAAGGTCCTCCTTCAGGGCATCTGCGATTTCCTTTTCCCGACGGATGATTACGGTTTTTAATTTTTTCAGAAGTGTCAGACGTTGTTCTATCGGCAGAGTTTTTCCGCTTCGGAAATAAGTCCGCTGCCGCTGAATGATTCTTTGAATTTCCTGTTCGGTCATGGCTGACCTCCTTTTGAATCCCGGGGCATTACATCATAATAGAACTGTTCCAGTTCTTTTGCTGTCATCAAAACGGGAACCGGGTAAAGAGGATTCGCTTCTTTGGCGGCATAACGGGCCAGTTTCGGAATGTCTTTTTTCTGAATTCCATCCAGGGTTTCCGGGATTCCCAGTCGTTTTCTCAGGTCAAGGATGGAATTCATCATGGCAGCTGCTCCGGCTTCATGACTGTCGTCAGGGGACGCAACACCGGCAGCAATGCCCAGTTCATGCATTTTTTCATGGATGGCCGAACCATAGGCTTTTAATACATAGGGAAGCAGTACCGCGTTGGCAAGTCCATGGGGAGTATTGTATTCTCCGCCCAGAGAATGGGCTACCGCGTGGACGTAGCCGACATAAGAACGGGTAAATGCATTTCCTGCGTGGTAAGCGGCTTCCAGCATTCCATGACGGGCATGCCAATCTTTGGGTTCTTCGTATGCCTTTACCAGGTATCTAAAAATCAGTTTGACAGCCAGTCTGGCTTCTTTTCGTGTTTCACGGGTAGTGGAGAGACCGATATACGCCTCCACTGCATGGGTCAATGCATCCAGACCGGTGGTTGCCGTCAGAGACGGCGGCAGTGACATGGTGGCTTCCGGATTCATTACGGCATACTGGGGAATCAGGACAAAATCATTGATCGGATATTTGTGCCTCGTTTCTGCGTCGGTGATAACGGCAGCAAGGGTTGTTTCACTGCCGGTGCCTGCCGTGGTAGGTACGGCAATAATCAAAGGAAGAGAATGTCTGACTTTCAGAATTCCCTTCATCTGTTCCAGGCTTTTATTGGGACAGGCGATCCTTGCCCCCGCGGCTTTGGCACAGTCCATGGAGGAACCGCCGCCAAAACCGATAATTGCCTGGCAGTCATGCTTCAGATAGATTTTTCTGGCACATTCCACATCCTCTGTTGTGGGGTTGGCATGGGTCTTATCATAGACAAACACGTCCACTCCTTCATCGAAGAGTGTTTCTTCCATGGGTTCCGTCAGTCCCATGGTTCGAATACCCGGATCGGTGACCAGAAGAACGCTGGTTATTTTCTTTTTCCGCAGCAATGCAGCCACACCGTCTACTCCTTCGATCCGATTGGGAATCCGATAGGGCAGAAAGGGCATGGCAAGCCAGAAAGCTCTTTGAAATGTGCGGCAGTAAGCTTTATATATGGGGTTCATTAATTTCTATCTCCCAAGGAATGGTTTCATCCATTCCTTCTATTTTTTCTATAATCTATTCTTTCTATAATTAATTCATTATTTCTCCAAACCTACAGGGCGTGTTGCCTCCTTCAGCCATTCCGCTTCATCGGGGGTAAGATAATCCCGAAGAGTTTCATATACCATGGAATGATAATCATTCAGATAACGGATTTCTCTGGGACTCATATACTGGGTGTCGATGCCGTCCAGATCTATGGGGCAATAGGTAATATTCCGGAAACGGAGGAACTGGCCATACTCGTTCTTTTCATCGCGTACGCAGAGCAGTTCATTTTCCGTCCGAATGCCGTACCGGTAATCCAGATAAATGCCGGGTTCGTCGGTGATTACCATACCGGGAACAAGGGGGCAGAGTTTTTCACCGGGTCTTTCCTTCCACCGGAAGCTCTGGGGACCTTCGTGGACGGAAAGGAGATAGCCAACACCGTGGCCGGTTCCGCATCGATAGTCGATGCCCAATTCCCACATGGGTTCCCGGGCAAGGTAATCGAGATTGAGTCCGCAGCAGCCTTCCAGGAATCTGGCATTGGCCAGGTTCAGCATACCCCGAGCAACGGCGGTAAAATGCTGTTTCTGTTCCTGGGAAATGGGACCCAGTACAAAGGTCCTGGTAATATCGGTGGTTCCGTCCATGTACTGTCCGCCGGAATCCACCAGCAAAAATCCTTCGGGATGAAGTTCGGCATCGGTTTCGGGAACCGCCATATAGTGCATCATGGCACCGTGGGGGCCATAGCCGGCAATGGTGCTGAAGCTGAGACCCAGGTTCTCATTCTGTTCCCGACGGTACTGTTCCAGAACATCACTGGCACTGATTTCTGTCATGGGTTCTTTGCCGATATGACTTTTCAGCCAACGCATAAAACGAACCATGGCAACCCCGTCCTTGATATGACAGTGAATCAGATTTTTGATTTCCGTATCATTTTTGATGGCTTTCGCCAGAGTCGTAGGATTATCACCGGAGATCAGGCGGCAGCTTTCCGGAAGATGACCGGCCAGTGCCATATTTACCCGCTTTTCATCCACCAGGACGGCTGCGTCCCTGGGCAGAGTTTCCAGAAAATCATAAATATCAGAATAATCATGGAGGACCACATGAGATTCATCCAGAGATTTCTGTACAGTTTCTGTCAAGGCTTCCGGATAAAGGAAAAGATGAGTCTCCTCTTCGGTAACTACAGTATAGGAAAATACCAGGGGCGTGCAGGGAACATCATTTCCCCGGATATTGAAAAGCCATGCTTCATCATCCAGGGAGGTCAGAATATGAGCGGTGGCACCAAGCTTTTTCATTTCCGCGCGAAGCTCGGCAAGCTTCTCTTCCCGGGATTTTCCTGCATAATTCAATTCATGAACAAAAGCCGGCTGTGGCTTCAGGGCAGGACGATCCGTCCAAACCTGATCCACCAGATCTTCTCCCCAGGCCAGACGGACATTTTTGCCCTTCAGCATTTCTTTCAATTTGTGAAGATAGCGAATGCTGATAATTCGTCCATCAAATCCAAGACAACCGCCTTCCGGTAAAGCCTGGGCCAGGTACTCTTCTACAGTGGGAACTCCCTCCATACCCATGCGGCAAAGCTGGAAATTCTCTGTATCCATTTGTTCTTCTGCCTGAACGAAGAAACGTCCATCGGTCCAAAGAAGGGCCTGATCCGGAGTAATGACAAGGGTGCAGGCTTCTCCGCTGAAATGAGAGAGAAAACGGGTTGTCTCAAAATGAGCGTCAAAGTATTCCGATTGATGGTAATCGCTGGAAGGAATCAGATAAGCATCCATGCTGCGTTCCTTCATGAGGACGCGAAGCTGTTCTAAAGGTTGATTCATTTCGATAATCCTCCTATATCCAATATGATTTACATTTTTCGGGAATTTTCTGAAAAAACCCGAAAAACGGTGCTTACGCAGGAAATTGGCATGAGTATCCGAATATTTCAGACTAGACAATATTCTATTCATAAAAAAACGATCATGCCAGATATTAGTATAGCACTTTTTTGAAAAGAGTAAATTCATTTCGTAAAAATGAAAAGAGACTAGTCATTTTGCAAATCGGAAGCCCCTTCCCGTTACAATCTGTTGTGGAACGGAAATATGGAATGGAATGACGGCTGGAATATGGCCAGCCAATCTTCCTATGATACGGCAGAAAAGAAGAACGGAAGCCGAAGCATCAAGGTTCTCGGCGATCCGGAATCGGTAAACTATGCATCGATTTCCATCCCCATGGAAGTCAGCTCGGACACCACGTTTCTCGTTTCTGCGTGGGGAAAGGCCAATTCCGTTCCGGAAACCTCC
>JAQXIM010000077.1 GCA_029007785.1 Clostridiales bacterium
ATGCATAAAGGCGATGGGAAAATCAAATTCGGGATTTATGCATGCTCTCCGGAAGAATCATCATTCAAGGCTGTTTTCTGCAATATGAACATGACGGAATGTCAGTGGTTAGCTCATGACGGGCAGCAGCCTGATAAATAAGTAAGAAATGTACAGGTTCCCCTCCCAATCGAAACAATATGTTGGGAGGGGTTATTATTTAGATAATAGTTTATATAAACAATTCGTTTGCTTTTTCAATAGAGCAAGCTTTTTTATGCGTTTTCTGCATTATCTGCCACCGGGTATTCGGCCTGCAGCTATAGTGAGCGGCCCCAGACAGAGCTGAGTACCATTATTCTGCTGCAGGAACCAGAATGCCGTGGAGCACATATCTGGCATTGTCGTACTCATAACTACAGGTGGAAAGTGTCAGAATATGGTCATTCCATGTCGGAAGAATATCGCTTTCAAAGCAGGATTGTTGGGAGATCTCCTTGATCCATTGATGAAATTCCTCATGCGGCAATGGTTCCCAGTCTCTATGTTATCATTGATTTTTCAGACAATCAATCTTATATTCCATTGCATCTTTACAAAGCAGACCTTGATGATCGGCTTTACAAGATGTATGATAAAGTTGAAGGAAGTGATAGATCCCCCTTAGGCAGACAAGGAAATGATAACCAAGTCTGTTTAAGGGGGATCTGTTATTTGGCGAACTTTTTTTTACAATCAATTTAGTCTGTTCTTGTATATGACCGCATAGCGGCCATGCTAAGTTGAGTGGATTTGTCGTTGGAGCTTGTCTTACGAAATCAGGATTCCAGATAAGCTTTAATCTCGGCGAGGCGTTCGTTGCTGACTGCATACTTGTCGCCGAGCCGGCCGGTGGGACGGGTTCCGACGGAGAGTTCATCATAGCGAATCTGGTCAACGATGGCTTTCAGTTCTGCGAGTTGCTCGTCGGTATCGTAGAATCCTTTGAAGATTACGATTCTGAGGATGAATTTGCCGGAGTACTGGTGGCTGAAGGTGATAAGGCTCTGTATCTTCTGGGCTGCGCTTACCTCGGGAATCGGGCGGTGCATCTTCTGGAAATCTTCTTCCTTGATGAATGCGAGGCAGCCAACGACTTCATCGCACATGTTTGCTTCGCGCATATGGTACTTCTTATCCAGCATCGGGCCGTTGACGATGATTCTTACGGGCAGTCCATGCTTGTGAACTTCATCAATCATGCGGTCAATTTTGTCATTGGTAATGGGGTCTCCCTGACCGAACAGGTATACGAGGTCGGGCTGATCTGCTTCGATTCGTTCGGATAGAGTGGCGAGGGAATCCTCCACATTGCCGAAGTCATGGAAGGGACCCATATATGCTTTCTTGCGGAAGCAGATGGGACAATTGTATGTGCAGGATTTCTCCGGCAGTACATCTACATATAAGATTTTGCGGCCGTCTTCTACTCCTTCGCCTTCCAGTTTGATAGGTTCAAAATTCAGATAATTCATACTGCACCTCAATAAAGGATGATAAATGATATGTTGATATGTCATTATTGAGTTAAGCATAAATGGTTTTTGAAGAAATGTCAATGTGTTTATAATTAATATGTCAATATGTTATATTCGTTTGACGAATAGTGAAACATCTGCTATCCTATATTTGTATGATTGTATGAGAAGCTGATGGCAAAGCCATCGGCATGAGCATTTCCAGGATTATAAGTACGGAGGCAGTAATATGGGGACTCCTATGTATATGAGAATTCAGCAATATATTCGACTTCAGATTGAATCCGGCGAGTGGCCGGTGGACTCTCCCGTGCCCACAGAGTCGGAATTGATGGAGAAGTTCAATGTGAGCCGCATCACTGTGACCACAGCCCTGCGGGAATTGGTGAAGGAAGGTCTGATCTATCGTATTCAGGGTAAGGGGACATATGTCGCTGAGCAGACCAAGACTCCTGATATCTTCGATATTATGCAGATGTTCGGTGTCGCCAATTCTCTGGAATCCATCAGGCTTCCTGGTGAACACCGTGTCAACGGATTTCGATTGGAATACCCCGATGAAGAGGCGGCAGAGATTCTTAAGTTAGATTCTGATCAGAAGACGTTCATCGTGAATAGAAATAAGTATGTGAATGATATTCCGATCGTTGCTGAGAAGGTGTATTATCCTGACTATATTTTCTCTGGGGTTCCTCAGGAGAAACTGGAGACTTCACATATCTCGGCCCTGTTGAAGGATCTGGGGATTGAGACCGGGAAGAGTGTATCTTATATTGAGCCGGTTTTATGCGATGCAGAGATTGCTGCGCAGCTTGAACTGAAGAAGGGGATGCCGATTTTCAAGATTTCGTTGGAGGTCTACGATAAGAAAGACAATGTTATTGCTTTGATTGAAATGTTTAACTATGGGAAGCAGCGATATATCATGAATACTTAAGACTATTACTTAAGATTAATATTTAAGACTCAATGAGCAGTTGCCGATTCGAGGCAGCTGCTCATTGCTTTAAAAAGATCTTTTGTGACAAGAGGGCATCCTGCAGTAATTAATGATATGCAATAATCTTGAACTTCGTTATAACATGTTGACATATCAACATGTTATACTATATGATAAGTGCATAAAAGATGTTACCGTTTCAACGCGCTGAAACGGCAAAAAAAAGAGGAGGTTTATTATGCCCAACACAACAAATGTTCTTGTTCCAAATCCCAAGATGTTAATAATGGTTATTTTGTATGTCATCTTGATGGGAGTTCTCGGTGTACTGTCTTCCAAAAAGGAAAATCAGGAATCCATGAAGGATTTTGCTCTGGCAGGTAAGGGCTTGGGAACCTGGGTTTTGATTGGTACCTTTGTTTCCACCTGGCTGGGGGGCGGAACGATCACCGGTAGTGTGAACAGCCTTGCTTACAATTATGGTCTTGGACCTGCGTTCTGCTACATTATCCCTTCCGTTCTTGCAACCATCCTGCTGTACTTCCTCGGACCGATTGTTCGTGGTCGTGGTAAGCTGACAATAGCAGAACTTCTGGAGGATTCTTACGGAAGTACCGCACGTATGATCTCCGCCGTCATTATTGCACTGGCCTCCTTCTCAATCGTATCTTATCAGTATCGTGGACTCGGTATCGTTCTGAATGCGACGACAGGTTTGTCTGTGAATATTGCAACACTGATTGCCTGTATACTGATTGTAATATTGGCAGTATCCGGCGGTCTTCGCACTGTCGCCAATACCGATGCTGTTTCCTCTGCAGTTATGCTGTTTGGTCTTTTGCTGGCTGTTCCTTTCGTAATCAAGGCTATGGGTGGTCTTGACTGGATCATCGCACAGGCAGCAATCGAAGCACCTAACACTTTGACATTTACCGGAGGATGGGGTGTCAGAGATTATCTCGTGAACCTGCTTCCTCCTTTGCTTCTTTGCCTCGGTGATCAGAATCTGTACCAGCGTATGGCGGCTGCCAGAGATGACAAGAGCGTCCGCATCGGTATGATTGGCTGGGCTATCGGCATGTTGGTTGTATGTCCCATCATCGCATTTCTTGGTTGGGCTGGCCGTATGTACTTCAGCACGAATATTGCAGCTTCCCAGTCTCTGATTGCGACTTCTACCATCACTCCTTGGGTTATTGGTGGAATGATGATGGCTGCTGCTACTGCATTTATCATTACTTCCGGTGACTCTTACCTGCTGTCGGGTGCAACGAATATTGCTTCCGATGTCTACGCATTCTTCAAGAAGGATGCTACGGATCAACAGATGCTGAAGGTGACCCGATACAGTATCGTGATTTTTGGTGCTATGGCTCTGGTGATCCTGAACTTCTTCCCGAATATTCTGGCGATTCAGTACTGGTCCTACACGATTGTAGGTGCAGGCATTACTCCATCCCTGCTCGGCTGTATCATCTGCCCGAATAAGGTAACCAAATGGGGCGGTCTGTCATCCATGGTTGTAGGTACGCTGCTCACCATCGGTTGGGAGATGCTGGGACATCCCTTCGGTGTACAGACGGTATTGGTTGCTTTCCCTGTATCCCTGCTGCTGCTGATTGTGGTATCCTCGCTGACCAATGATAAGAAAGCATAACCAAGTATTATCCTTATTCCCTTCCAATATGCATGATAAAATGAAGTAAGAAGGATGAAGAGAAGTTAGTATCGTTTTTCGATATTAGCTTCTCTTTCTTTTGTCGGATATCACTGAAATGATAACAGTTAAGGGATTTATATTTTTTATTTGACTTTCATAGCTTGAGGTCTGGAATGTCCAGGATGAATAGGCGTTATATATCCTGCAATAAGTGATTCCATATTTACAAACCAGACAGACAATGATATACTTATACCAACCGAAAAGGTAGGTAATACAGGACGATAAGGGACACAACCAGGATGAAAGGACAGATTTTTTCATATTGTTTCATGAATCAGATCGTTTTCATCCTGTACAATTCCTTAATTGGTCAGAGAAACTCAACTGGAATTCTGAGAGGTGATATACAGTGTTTGATCATTCTTTTTTTGATCCGGTCTATGACCGACGAGACAGCGGAGCAATAAAATACAATAACCTTGCGGAAGATACGATTCCCATGTGGATTGCAGATATGGACTTCAAATCCCCTCCGGCGGTGGAGGCTGCTCTGGAGAAGACTGTCAAGCACGGGATTTACGGTTACGGTGATACGGATGAGGAATACGATGATGCTGTCATTGCCTGGTATGAACGAAGAATGGGATGGAAGATAGAAAAGGAACAAATATTGAAAATCCCCGGTGTTCTATTTGGTGTAGCTGCTGCAGTTCGGGCAGTTACGGAACCTAAAGAATCCGTATTGATTTGCCAGCCCGTATATCACCCTTTTGCTTATCTGATCTCCGATAATCAACGGAAAACGGTTGTCAGTGAACTGATCCTGAAGGATGGTCGGTACGAAATCAACTTTGTGGATTTTGAAAATAAGATCCGGGATGAAAAGGTAAAAGCCTTTGTGCTTTGCTCACCACACAATCCCATCGGGCGGGTGTGGACAAAAGAAGAACTGACAAAAATGGCAGAAATATGCCGGAAGTATGATGTATATATTATTTCAGACGAAATCCATTCGGATTTCATTTATCCCGGTTACAAACATACTCCTCTTTCCTCTTTGAGTGACGAGATTGCGGAACGGACCATTACCTGCCTCGCTCCGACAAAAACATTCAATCTGGCTGGATTGCAGGCAGCTCATCTTATTGTACCGAATCAGGCCTTGCGTGCCCGGATCAGGAAAGAGTGTTCTGCCACCTGTTACAGTCATTTGAATATTATGGCTGCAGCAGCCACCAAAGCCGCTTATCAATACGGTGATGAGTGGCTGGAAGGTTTAATACGGTATTTAGGCGAAAATGCTGCCATTCTTAGAAAGGCTTTCCATGAAGATTTTCCTGTTACGGCTTTAGATATGGAAGGAACATATCTTGCCTGGCTGGACTGCCGCAAATTGAGGATGTCGCCATCGGAGCTGGATGACTTCTTCCGGAATAAAGCCGGTGTTTTGCTCAATAACGGAAAAATCTTTGGTGCAGGAGGTCAGGGCTTTATGAGAATGAATCTGGCTTGTCCGAAGTCGGTGCTGTTAAGTGCAGTTTCCAGAATCGATCATGCAGTGAAAAGTATGTGACCGGATAAAAGGTTTGCAATAGAACAAATGAGGATTTCTATAGAATAAACAAGGATTTCAATAGAACAAATGAGGATTTCTATAAAATAAACAAGGTTTGCAGCAGATTAAACAGGGATAGAAAAAAGTACCTTTGTGACAACAGGATTGAGTTATCACAAAGGTGCTTTTTTATGCAATAGGAAACTCCCTTCCTATTGCATAAAAACCGTTTTTGAACAATACCGACTGGAAGAAATGATTCTCCGGATGAGTTCGGCGATGAATCATTGACAGGAGAGGGTTCCTTTTTATTAACACAATCTTTACACTGAGAGACAGAAAAATGCGGTAAAATGGAGATGAAGATTCATAGGAAGGATGCAAACAATGAATATTAACAAATCTCACGGTGCGGCAGTAGATTTCGTTATTACCGTAACTCTTTTGTTTATTGCCTATCTCCTCAGTGGATGGCTGCTGCCATTCACCGGTGCGGAAAATAATTCGGCTCTGGTGTTTGACCTGGCGGTGGTTTTGATTTCCCTTCTGACAGAAGGATACATATACGGTATATTGGCCTCCGTTATCAGTACTGTTTGTATCAATTACTATTTTATGGTTCCCTATCAGGAATTTAACCTGACGTCAACCGGGTATCCGGTGGCTATTGTGAGTATGCTGACCATCGCGTTGATCGTCTGTACTCTGACTGCCAGAATTAAGCAGCATGCCAGAATTGCGGTGGAAAGAGAAAAGAAGACGAAAGAGTTGTATGAGATCAACAGCAAGTTGGAAAAGGAAAAATCTGTCATGGAGCTGGAGGCGGCCAAAGCAGCGATTCGAAGCAACATTCTTATGGCGGTGTCCCATGATCTCCGGACACCTCTGACAGCAATTTCCGGATCTGCCTCGGTGATTCTCGATCAGGGACCGTCGGGATGTTCCGATGAAAATCTGAAACTGGTGAAGGATATCAAAGAAGATGCGGAGTGGCTGACCATTATGGTAGAAAATATTCTGTCTGTTACCAAATTGAAGGATCGGGATATGTCTCTGACCATGAAAACGGAAATTCTCGATGAGATTCTGGGAAACAGCATCCAGAAGACGAAAAAACGGTTTCCTGATTGTTCCATAGAACTGTTTATGCCGGAGGAAATCCTGATTGTTCCCATGGATTCGCTGTTGATTCAGCAGGTATTGTTGAATTTGATGGAAAATGCCATTCGTCATTCCGCTTCGTCAAAACCTCTGGAAGTGAGTGCTTCCAGAGCCGGTGATCAGACTCTGATTGCAGTTCGGGATTATGGAAAAGGATTACCGAAAGAGATTCTTCGGCAGATCAGTGAGCAGAAACCGGTTGTGGTTGATCGAAAGGGTGATTCTTATCGGGGAATGGGGATCGGGCTTTCGGTGTGTCAGAGTATTCTTCGGGCTCATGGCAGCTGTCTTTATGCCGAAAACCCGGAAGATGGAGGCGCACGTTTTTACTTCTATTTGAATTTAGAAAAGGAGGAATCCTTGTATGGCAGTGAAGCAGAAAATTTTGATTGTGGAAGATGACAAAACCATCGGTCATTTTATGGCAAGGGCTTTGGAAGAGAGCGGATATCAGGTAATTACGGCAGAAAGTGCCAGGGAGGCTAAGATGCTGTTTCTGTCTTACTGTCCGTCCCTGGTTCTTCTGGATCTGGGTCTTCCGGATGAAGATGGAATCATTGTTCTGGAACATATGAAAAAATGGCACGAGGAAATCCCTGTTCTTGTAGTTTCCGCCAGAGAAAGGGAGGCAGAGAAAGTAAGAGCTCTTGATATGGGCGCAGATGATTATGTGACAAAACCTTTTGGCATTTCCGAGCTTATGGCCAGAGTGCGTACTGCTCTTCGCCATGCAGGAAACCTGAAAAGGGAGCCGGAGAATCTGGAAAATGAAGTATTTTCTCAAAATGGACTGGTGCTGGATGTCCCCCATCATAAAGTGACGCTGGATGGAAACGATATCCATTTTACTGTCCATGAATTCAAAATCCTGGAATTGTTGTTCCGCCACAAAGGACGTGTACTGACATATTCCTGGATGCTGAAGCAAATCTGGGGCAATTATATGACGTCAGATAATCAGATTCTTCGTGTCAATATGGCAAATATACGGAGGAAACTGAAGGAAAATCCGGCTCAGCCCCGTTTTATTCAAACAGAACTGGGAGTGGGATATCGACTGATGGATGACGAGGAGGGGTAAGGCGAAAGGGAAACAAAGAGAACATAATATCAAGAGAGTTCCCGGATAAAGGAGAGCTTAATGGGCTTAACAGAATTAACAGAATCTTATCACGGTCTAACGGAATCTTAACTGATTCGCCGTTTGTCTGAACACTGATTTTACATGAATCCTGATATACTCGAATCATCCAAAGAAACATTGGGAAAGAGAAAGGAGATCTGAAGTATGGAGAATAAGGATCGTCAGTGGGAAAGATATCTCCACGAAAATGAGCATGTTGTATGGAGCGGAAGACCGGAGGGCGTAAAGCTGATCGATGGATCTTCCAGGATGGAAATACTGATTCAATGGCTGATCGGTGGACTGTGGATTTTATTAACATTTGTATGTTATGTTCCTTACGCATTAAAGGTTGGCATTGCGGGTGCTCAGCTGGTTGTGGTTATGCTTGTTTTTAACTGCATACCGCTTCTTCTGTTCTGCAATCCCCTTCGTATATGCCGGAGCCTGAATACGTCTGTGGTATTTGCAATTACGAATCATCGTGTGTTAATGAAGGATAAAGAAAATATTGTATCCATGGTGGTAAAGCCGGATACGAAAGTCGTTATCCGCAGAGAGGACGTTCAGGTAGGATCTGTCTGTCTGGGAAGTGCTGCAGATAAGAGCAGCTATCGGGAACGTTCCATTACTCTTCATGGAATCAGTCATGATAATGTTACTACGGGCATGATTCTTTTCCGGGTAAAGAATCCGGAAATTGTAGCCGATTTCCTTCCTTATTCGGAAGAAAGAAAGGATAGACCCGTGGCAATTTAAATGATATAAGGGTCCCAAGCACGAAAAAATCGATAGGAGGCTCGTTTGTCGGGCAGCTCATTTAAAGTTTGCTAGTATAATTTTCTTCCTATATAAGTGAGAGAAAGGGAGTTCTGCCCATGACCTTCAATCGGCCATGGTGCAGTACTCCCTTTCGGTGACTCTATGTATCTTTATTGACTTTATGTATTTTTATTGACTCTGCTTATCTTTATTGATTTTATGCATCCGAAACAAACGGCCGGAGCCGATTCTGCAGATAGATCGGATTCTTTTTACAAAATTTCGATTCCGGCTTCTTCGCAGCCTTTTAATGTGGCTTCATCCCACAGGGAAGCCTGAACTTCGCCGATGTGTGCTTTTCCCAGAAGGAGCATGCAGGTACGGGATTGGCCGATGCCTCCGCCGATGGTCAGAGGCAGTTTGTCTTCCAGAAGAAGCTTGTGGAAGGGAAGGCTGCTGCGTTCTTCGCATCCGGCTTTTTTCAGCTGACTGCGGAGAGATTCGCTGTCTACACGGATACCCATGGAAGAAATTTCCAAAGCACACTGAAGAGGTTCGTGCCAGAAAAGCAGGTCTCCGTTCAGCTGCCAATCGTCGTAGTCCGGTGCACGGCCGTCATGTTTCTCGCCGGAGGCCAGAAGATCACCGATTTTCATAATGAATACGGTCTGATGCTCCTTGGTGTAAGCATTTTCCCTCTCCTTGGGAGTCATTCCCGGATACATATCTTCCAGTTCCTGGCTGGTAATGAAGGATACTTCACGGCAAAGTGTGGTAGGAAGATTTTCGTATTCATATTTCAATTCATCCAGTGTATTGCAGATAGCAGTAACAATGCGGTTTACCGTCATTTTCAGATAGTCTATGGTTCTGTCTTCCCGGGTGATTACTTTTTCCCAATCCCACTGATCTACATAGACGGAATGGAGATTGTCCAGTTCTTCATCCCGGCGGATGGCATTCATATCGGTCAGAAGACCTTTTTCTTCATAAAAGCGGTAGCGATATAATGCCATACGTTTCCATTTTGCCAGAGAATGAACCACATGGGCGGTTGTATTCGCATCGGGAATATCAAAAGATACTGCGCGCTCTATGCCATTGAGATCGTCATTCAGGCCTGAAGCCGGATCTACGAAAATGGGAGCGGTTACACGTTTCAGGTGAAGAGCCATGCAAAGCTTCTTTTGCATGGTTATTTTAATTTGACCGATGGCAGCCTGAGTCTCATAAAGGGACAGGGAAGACTGATAATCGGAAGGGATGATTAACTTACTCATATTTCCTCCTTGCAGGGTTATGTATTTCTGAACAAATAAATCACGTTTCAGGGCAAAAAAAGGTGATGTCTTTGGGCAGACAGCCCCGTAACGGATAAAGCGCCTATAGTATATCATGAACCGTAAAAGAATGCAAAAGATAAGAGAGAAGAGAAAGCGAAAGCGGAAGGGAAAAGGGGATGGAAGGGAAGGAGAAAGCGAAAACGGAAGAAGAAAGGAGACGGGAAGGAGAAAGAGGATGGGAAGAAGAAAGAGGAAAGGAGACGGGAAGGAGAAAGAGGGACAGGAAAGAGGACGGGAAGGAGAAAACGGAAGGTTGGGATAGGAACAGATAGGAGAAAAGAGTCGTTGATTGAAATTTTTTCAGAGACGTGCTACCATACTTTTTGAAAGCGTCCGGCAGAGAATGTGTCTTACCGGACAAAATGGTACAGAGAGGATCGGATTACGGGAATGGATACAAAAACAATTCTGGAAAAAGTACGTACCGGAGAAATTTCCGTGGAAGAAGCGGAGCATTTTTTTCGGAGAGAGCCTTATGAAGACATGGGTTATGCCAAGCTGGATTACCATCGTCAGGTTCGTTCCGGGTTCCCGGAGGTGATTTACTGCAGCGGAAAACCGGATTCTTATCTCGTGTCCATTTACCGGAAAATGTATGAAACCTATGGAGCGGTATTCGGCACACGGGCCACTTCTCATCAGTATGAGTTGGTGAAAGAGGTTATTCCTGAGATTGAATACGATGAAATTTCTCACATATTGAAAAAGGAAATCCCCGGTAAAAAGAGAAGGGGAATCGTTGTCGTCTGTTCCGCCGGGACAGCGGATATTCCGGTGGCAGAGGAAGCTGCACAGACGGCAGAATATTTTGGCAGTCATGTGGAACGGATCTATGATGTGGGGGTCAGTGGAATTCATCGTCTTTTGTCCAAATTGGAGGTGATCCAGGAAGCCAACTGTGTGGTTGCCGTGGCGGGAATGGAAGGTGCTCTGGCCAGTGTGATCGGAGGACTGGTCAGCAATCCTGTCATAGCGGTGCCGACTTCCGTGGGATACGGTGCCAGTCTGAATGGTCTTTCCGCTCTGCTGACCATGATCAATTCCTGTGCCAATGGAATTGCAGTTGTCAATATAGACAATGGATACGGCGCCGGGTATCTGGCTACCCAGATCAATCGTCTTGCCCTGGGAAATGAGAGAATCGAAGTTTCGAAGGGGCATGAAATCGAAGGTTTGAAGGGGCATGAAATCGAAGTTTCGAAGGGCATGAAATCGAAGGTTTGAAGGGACATGAAATCGAAGGTTTAAAGGAAAAGGAAATCGAAGTTTCGAAGGGAAAGGGTTGACAGACCAAAGGTTACGGGGGATAATAAAATCCGTGCATTGTGATATGAAAACTGTCAGCAGAGCCAGCGGAGATCAGGGAAAAATCTTCGTCAGAGGAATGATGACAGAGGAGAAATACAGGAGGTTACATGAAAGTTTTAAAGAAATCTCAGGAAAGAACGGCAGAGGATAATCGAGCTCTCCGTGATACGGTGACAGAGATCATTGACACCGTATGTGCCAGAGGAGATGAGGCACTGAAGGAATATAACCAGAGATTTGACGGATGTGAGAGAGAGTTTCTGCGTGTCAGCCGCCAGGAAATTCAGGAAGCCTATGATCAGATGACGGAACAGGAACTGGAGGATTTGAAGACGGCAAGAGGCAATATCGAAGCTTTTGCCAAAGCTCAGAAAGCCACGATGCAGGAGCTGTCTGATTTCAGCCCCATGCCCGGTATTTTCCTGGGTCATCGTATTATTCCGGTACAGTCCTGCTGCTGTTACGTGCCTGGGGGCGGATATCCCCTGTATTCTACAGCACTGATGCTGATTACTCCTGCGAAAGTAGCCGGAGTAAAAAGGATCTGTGCCTGTTCCCCGGTGGTGAAGGGAACCAATCATATTCACTATAAAACATTGGTAGCCATGGATCTTGCCGGTGTGGATGAAATCTATGCAGTGGGCGGAGCTCAGGCAATTGCAGCATTTTCCTATGGTACCGAAGAGATTGCACCGGTCGATATGATTGTAGGTCCGGGAAATCGTTTTGTAACCGAAGCAAAGCGTCAGTGTTACGGTCAGATTGGTATTGATTTCGTAGCAGGACCCAGTGAGGTTCTTGTCATTGCCGATGGCAGCGGAAGCAGCAGGATTATTGCAGCAGACCTGCTGGCCCAGTCAGAGCATGACCCCAATGCCAAGGGAATTCTTGTTACAACAGATGAAGCATTTGGAAAGGCTGTTATCCGTGATGTGGAAGAGGAACTGAAGAGTCTGAAAACGGCAGGAATTGCCTCCAGATCCTGGGAGACCTATGGAGAGGTAGTTGTTGCAGACAGTCTGGAAGAAGCGGTTGCCATGACCAATGAATATGCGCCGGAGCATCTGGAACTGAATGTGGCTGATCCGGATTCTCTGGTACCGAAGCTTTACAACTACGGTTCCCTGTTTATTGGAGAGAATACGGCAGAAGTATTCGGTGATTATGCATCAGGAACAAACCATACACTTCCCACCGTGAAAGCAGCCCGCTATACCGGCGGCGTTTGGGTAGGAACCTTCTTGAAAACCTGTACTCATCAGAGTATGACAAAGGAAGCTTCCGCAAAGATTGCTCCCCTGGTATCCCGTATGGCCCATGGAGAGGGTCTGGAAGGCCATGCTTTGGCAGCGGAAAGAAGATTTTAAGATAGAATATACTTTTACAAAATGTAAAAGGTAATGTGATGGAAATTGTTTTGAAAGAAACTGTTTTCATGGAAGAAAAAGGAGATTAAAATGGCAAAGGAATGTTCAAATACCAGCTGTACGAAAGAAAGCTGTGAGGGATGTTCACAGAAAAAAGTAGATTTTCGTGTGGCTCCCAATGAATATACTCATGTAAAACACGTAATCGGTATTGTCAGCGGAAAGGGCGGCGTAGGAAAATCCTCCGTAACAGCCTGTCTGGCAGTAGAATTGAATCGGCAGGGATACCGCGTAGGAATTCTGGATGCAGACATTACCGGTCCTTCCATTCCCAGAATGTTTGGTGTAAAAACTCTGGGCGGCGTTCAGAATGAACTCATGATTCCCGGTATTTCGGAGACAGATATTCGTCTGGTTTCCGTAAACCTGCTGATGGAAGAGGAAGAGACACCTGTAATCTGGAGAGGACCTGCCATTGCCGGCGTAGTAAAACAGTTCTGGTCCGATGTGATCTGGGGGGAACTGGATTATCTGCTGGTGGATATGCCTCCCGGAACCGGTGACGTTCCCCTTACCGTATTTCAGTCCCTGCCGGTGGATGGAATTCTGCTGGTAACCTCTCCCCAGAGTCTGGTAGAGATGGTAGTAAAGAAGGCTTATCATATGGCAGAACAGATGAACATCCCCATCCTTGGTGTGGTCGAGAACTTCAGCTATGTTGCCTGCCCGGACTGCGGAAAGAAAATCTATGTATTTGGAGAGAACAAGCTGGATGAGTGGTCGGCCCAGACAGGAATTCCGATCTGTGCATCTCTGCCCATGGATCCGGAACTGGCTCGTATGGCAGATGAAGGAAGAATTGAAATGTATATGGGAGCAGATATCGAATCCGTTGCGTCGGTTCTGCCAAAATAATGGCGTAATGGGAGAAATCCTTTTATATCATAGAACAGTAAAAAATAGCCGCTGGCAGGTCACAGAATTCCTCTGAGGGCTGCCAGTGGTTTTTGTCAGGGAGAGGCTGTTATTATGTTGTTTTTAGCATCACAATCACCGAGACGAAAGGAATTGTTGGATTTGGCCGGATTGAAATATATCTGTGAGCCTGCAAATGTGGATGAGCTTGTGCCCGATGAACTGGCAGTGGAAAAGATCCCGGAATATTTGGCGAAAAAGAAGGCAGCCAAAGTTCTGAGTGATCATCCTCATGATGTGGTACTGGGAGCAGATACCATTGTGGTATGGAATGGCGAGGTTCTTGGCAAGCCTCAGTCGGATTATGAGGCCTTTGAGATGTTGAGAAAACTGTCTGGTTCGGTACATCATGTCTACACCGGCGTAGCCATTTTATCCGAGGAAAATCCGATTGCTTTTACGACAGTGACCGAAGTGGAATTTTACCAGCTGACGGACAGGGAAATCCGGGATTATATTGCCACGGGAGAGCCCATGGATAAGGCGGGGGCTTATGGTATTCAGGGAAAGGGAGCTCTCCTGGTAAAACGGATTCAGGGAGATTATTATACTGTGGTAGGCCTTCCCATTGGGGAAGTGGTTCGCCATCTGCCCACGGATATTAAAGGAGGAGCATAATCCATGAATCTGGGAAGAGAACTGATTTCATTTATACAGAAAAGTCCCACCGGATTTCATGCTGTGGACACGGTTCGAAAAGAACTGGAAGAGGCAGGCTATCTTCCTTTGATGGAGAGTGAGTGCTGGAATCTGGAAGAAGGCGGATGTTATTACGTCATGCGGAATCATTCTTCCCTTCTGGCTTTTCAGATTCCCCACGGGGAGTTTACCGGTTTTCAGATCGGTGCTGCCCACAGTGATTCCCCTTCTTTTCGGATCAAGCCGGAAATGGAATTGGAAACTCTGGGAGAGTATATTCGTATCAATGCAGAACCTTATGGAGGCGGTATTTATTCCAGTTGGCTGGACCGTCCTCTTTCTGTAGCCGGACGGGTTATGGTGGAGACGGAAAAGGGAGCAGAGACCCGGCTTGTTCAGGTGGATCAGGACTGGTTTGTGATTCCCCAGCTTGCCATTCATATGAACAGGAAAATCAATGAGGGACACTCCTATGCAGCCAATCGTGACATGGTTCCCCTGTTTTCCGGTATCAAAGGAAAAGGGAGTTTTCGGAAGCAGATCGCCCGGGAATGCGGAACCAAACCGGAGCATATTTTAGGAATGGATCTTTTTCTCTACAATCGGACCCCGGGTATGCTGTGGGGAGACAAGGAAGAGTTTGTTTCAGCTCCCCGTCTGGATGATCTCCAGTGTGCCTTTTGTCTGCTGAAGGGATTTCTCGGAGGAACTCCCTCCGAAGCGATACCTGTTTATGCTCTTTTTGATAATGAAGAAGTGGGCAGTCTCAGCAAACAGGGGGCCGATTCCGATTTTCTTTCCAGAATACTCCATCGGATTTGCTATGCTCTTGGGAAGACGGAAGAGGAGATCCTTCGGTTATTTGCCGGTTCTTTTCTTGTGTCGGCTGACAATGCCCATGCTGTTCATCCCAATTTCCCGGAATACTCAGATCCGGTGAATCGTGTATATATGAACCAGGGTGTTGTGCTTAAGTTCAACGGAAATCAGAAATATACATCGGATGGAGTATCCGAGGCTCTTTTCCGACAGCTGTGCCGTCGGACCGGTACGGCCTGTCAATCCTATACCAATCGGTCTGATATGCCAGGCGGTTCCACTCTGGGAAATCTCAGCAATCGCCATATTTCACTTCTGTCTGCCGATATTGGCCTTGCTCAGTTGGCCATGCATTCCTGTTACGAAACGGCAGGAACAAAGGATCTGGAAGATATGATTCGGGTCATGAAGGAGTTTTTCAGTACGGCGTTGAAGGAAGTGGGATCCGGCTGTTATTCCTGGTAAAATCTGCTGGTTTTTCTTTGATTTTCATGGTAGTATAGCAGAGCGGATGTTCTGCCGATGCAGAAAAGAGAGCAGAAATCGTAGTATCTTTGGATTGAGGAACGGAAAATATGATATACAACAATGTATTGGATGCCATGGGACACACTCCCATGGTTCGATTGAATAGAATGACAAACCCGGAGCATGCAGATGTCTATGTAAAGTTTGAAGGGTTGAATGTGGGCGGATCTATTAAAACAAGAACCGCCATGAATATGATTGAAGCCGGGGAAAGAGATGGGCTGATTAAAGAAGACACCATTATCGTGGAACCTACCAGCGGAAATCAGGGAATTGGACTGGCTTTGATCGGTGCTGTCCGGGGCTATAAGACCATCATTATTATGCCGGATTCTGTCAGCTGTGAACGCAGAATGCTGGTAAAGCATTACGGAGCAGAGGTGATTCTCGTACACGACGACGGGGATATCGGAGCATGTATCGATGAATGTGTGCAGACGGCGCTTCGGATGGCAGAAGAGAATCCAAAGGTATTTGTTCCCCAGCAGTTTTCCAATCCGGCAAACCCGGAGGTACATCGTTCCTATACAGGGTTGGAGATTCTGGAGGATATTGGTCATCCTGTGGATGGATTCTGCTCCGGTATTGGAACAGGCGGAACGATTACGGGAATCGGAGAGGTGCTCAAAGAAGCCAATCCCGATGTTCGGATATGGGCTGTGGAACCGGAGAACGCAGCGATTCTGGCCGGAGGCAATGTGGGAACTCATCTGCAGATGGGAATCGGAGATGGACTGATCCCGGATAACCTGAATCAGAATATTTATGATCATATTTATATTGTGACAGATGAAGAAGCCATTCAGACGGCCAAGGACCTGGCAGCCAAAGAAGGGCTGATGTGCGGAATTTCCAGCGGAACCAATGTGGCTGCGGCCCTGAAGATGGCAGAACAGCTGGGAAAGGGAAAAGTTGTCGTGACGGTTCTTCCTGATACGGCTGAGAGATATTTTAGTACTCCGTTGTTTGAATGAGTCGGGGACGAACAGGCATAGAATACATGCAAGAGCGAAAGCCTGTTCTTGTTCCGGCATCTTGAAGAGGGACACGAAATTGAAAAGAAGGATACTTGGCTGGCTGCTGGTGGCAGTCCTGGCGTTACTTGTTGATTCCGGAGCAATTTCGGTGATGGCTGCGGTGGGCCGCAGTGATCATCAGGTCTTTGATTACAGAGAAGCAGAAGATTGGCCGACGGCTCCGGAGATAGATGCGGAAAGTGCTTTTATGATTGAACTGAACTCAGGCGCCGTGCTTTATGATAAGAAGGGTGATGAGTCCAGTTATCCTGCCAGTACAACAAAGATTATGACCGCATTACTGGCTCTGGAAAATCTGGAGCTG
>JAQXIM010000078.1 GCA_029007785.1 Clostridiales bacterium
GGAAAGGATACCATGGCAATCATAATGGTTTCATTTACAACAGAGGAATCCTTGATAAACAGACCAAAAACTGTTTCCGGGAAGGTCAGAATACATCCGGCAGTGCAGAATGTAACTGCCATTCCCATGGCTGCTGCAATCCCTGTCCCCTTGGCCAGACGTTTGTACTGAGCCGCCCCCGTATTCTGCCCTGAAAAGGTTGTTACAGCCTGTCCAAAAGCCATAATCGGCAGATAAACAAAGCTTTCCGTCCGATAATATGTGGCAAAGGCAGCCACAGTAGTTTCACCGAATCCATTTATGTAATACTGGATAATCACATTGGACAAGGTGACAACCATACTCTGAATGCCTGAAGGAAGACCGATCCTCAAAATTTTCCCCAGAATTCTCCAGTCCATGGTCATGGATTGAAAAGAAAGACGCACTGCTCTCCCCTCTTTGAGAAGGCTCCTGATAATCAACAGCAGGGAAAGCCACTGACTAATGATGGTCGCAAGAGCCACCCCCTTAATACCAAGAGGAATCACCCGAATCAGAAAAATATCTCCCAGTACATTGACAATTCCGCAAACCACCAGAATATGAAACGGAGTTTTGGAGTCACCGCAGGCCCGAAGAGAACCGCTGCATATGTTATAAAGAATACTGGCAGGAACACTCAAAAAATAAATACGAATATAAAGAACTGCCTCATTCATTACATTTTCCGGCGTATTCAGAATCCCAAGGATACCGGGGGCAAAACATACTCCAACAAGCATCAGTACAATCCCGCCTGCGATTCCAAAAAGGAAGGAGGATGACAGGGTTCGATCCACGTTCTTTCCGGCACCAATTGCCTGAGCAATCACCACATTGGTTCCTAAAGCAATTCCCGTAAAAACTCCAATGATACAGGTAATCAGACTGCTGCTGGCTCCTACTGCCGCCGCACTTGTTTTTCCCAGCCAGTTTCCTACAAAGAAGAAATCCGCTGTATTGTATAATTGCTGAAAAATACTGGAACCAATCAAAGGAAGAATAAAAAGTATTAAGGTTCTTACAATCCTTCCTTCTGTCATGGAAATCCCTTGTCTGCTCCTGCTCATTTTCCCTCATTCCCTTCTATGATAACAATGGCTTTCATCCAACATACTTTCCTGAAATACTTTGACCGGAATACTTTGGCCGGAATACTTTGGCCGGAATGCTTTGGCCGGAATACTTTGGCCGGAATTCTTTGACCGGAATTCTTTGACCGGAATTCTTTGGACAAACTACAATTACTTCCAAAAGCAACGCTATACATATACCATATCTCCGAAAATGGTACAAA
Source organism: Clostridiales bacterium (assembly GCA_029007785.1). Lineage (GTDB taxonomy): Bacteria > Bacillota > Clostridia > Lachnospirales > Lachnospiraceae > UBA3305. Next base: position 1,319 of record JAQXIM010000078.1, read on the forward strand.
TACATTTTCATTATAAAATCTTGCTTTTTCATCATACGTTTCCCCAGGGAATCCTTTCGCCTGAAAAACCTGACGCCGGAAGCAGCTTTTCCATGGTCATCAAAAAAACATCCCCATAGAAATCCAAATCCTTCACAAAGAAAGCTTTGATTCTATAGGGATGTCTGTTCTTCTATTTATTTAAGGAGTTTGATCTTAAATCCATATAATCTATAGATCAGAAAACATTTTTTATTTTACCTGGAACATCATATCGCCATAGGACGGATAAGGCCACATGGATTTGTCAACAATGAATTCCAGTGCATCTACCGGTGCACGAAGGGCATCCATGGCAGGCATTACTTCATCATGGAACATATGAGCTGCTTTCACAACGTCTTCCTCAGAACCTGCCGCATTGGAAATCTCTTCCAGTTTTGCCATGGCAACTTTTACTTCGGAAAGCAGATCGGACGTCTCCAGAAGCAGTTCTTTCTGTACACTGATATCAGCATCCGGGCAGGCACCTGCTACAGCAGAAATGGACTCAGCCAATTTGGTCGTGTAGCGAATAACAGCAGGAACGATCTGCTTGCCAGCCATATTCAGCATGGTCTTTGCTTCAATGTTGATGGTCTTTACATAAGTCTCATAGCGAATCTCTGCACGGGATTCCAGCTCAGCCTTATTGAATACACCAAATTTTTCAAACATGGAAATGGATTTATCTGTAACCAGACTGGGGATGGCATCTACCATGCTGGGCAGATTGGGAAGTCCTCTTTTCTCAGCCTCTTCAATCCAGGCCTGAGAATATCCGTTTCCATTGAATACGATTCTCTGATGCTTCCGCAGATTATCCAGAGTAACCTCACGGGCTGCTGCATTTACATCTGCTGCTTTTTCCAGAACATCTGCTGCTTCACAGAAAGCTTCTGCAACGATGGTATTCAGTACAGTATTGCAGCAGGCGATGGAATCAGAAGATCCAACCATACGGAACTCGAATTTATTTCCGGTGAATGCAAAAGGTGATGTACGATTTCGGTCGGTAGCATCCTTAGCGAATTCCGGCAAAGTACTTACACCGGTAACCAGTTTGCTGCCTGTCAGGCTATGTTTTGCCTCACCATCCGTCAGAAGCTGATCCAGTACATCCTGGAGCTGCTCGCCCAGGAATACGGAGATGATTGCGGGCGGTGCTTCCTGTTTTCCAAGACGATGGTCATTTCCTACATCGGATGCAGACAGACGAAGCAGATCTGCATGCTTATCTACCGCTTTCAGAATACAGGAAAGAACAAGCTGGAACTGAAGGTTTTCATGAGGGTTTTTGCCAGGTTTCAACAGATTAATTCCATCATCGGTGGTAATAGACCAGTTGTTGTGTTTACCGGAACCATTTACGCCATTAAAAGGTTTCTCATGAAGCAGACAGGTCAGACCATGACGGCAAGCCACTTTCTTCATGGATTCCATAACCAGCTGATTCTGATCGGTTGCCACATTGGCTTCTCCATAAATGGGAGCCAGCTCATGCTGAGCAGGTGCAACTTCATTATGCTGTGTCTTTGCGGGAACACCCAGCTTCCAAAGTCTGTCGTTCAGATCTTTCATAAATCCGCCGATGCTTTCCGGAATGCTGCCGAAGTAATGATCTTCCATTTCCTGTCCCTTTGCCGGCATTGCACCAAACAAAGTTCTTCCGGTGTAAATCAGATCTTTTCTCTTCAGGAAGTTCTCACGGCTGATCAGGAAATATTCCTGTTCAGAACCAACGGAAGGAGTTACTTTCTTAGAAGTAGTATTGCCTAAAACACGGAGAAGACGAAGAGCCTGTTTATCCAGTGCCTGCATGGAACGAAGCAGAGGAGTTTTCTTATCCAGGGCTTCACCGGTATAGGAGCAGAAAGCAGTGGGAATACACAGAACGGTTCCTGCTGCATCATGTTTTAAGAATGCAGGGGAG
>JAQXIM010000079.1 GCA_029007785.1 Clostridiales bacterium
GTCTGTCAAATTATATTAGAATGCAAAGGACAAATGGACATATAAATACATGTTTGCATGCATTATTATGTCTATGGGTCCCGCAAACATGAGAAAGGAGCCATTTTTCGAAGAAAAATGAGCGAATTTCGAATGTTTGAGTCGATTTTGAGAGTGCGAAGCACGGAAAAATCGATGATAGGCTCATATGTCTGTCATGTGATGACAGGTTCAAATTCCTGCAAATCATGATAGAATGCACAGGACAAATGGACATAAAATCCGGGCGGCATGACAAATAACGAGGAGGAAGCATATGGATAAAATCAGCTTAAATCAGGTGGCCGTGGCTCTTAATCTGAGAAACCTCACTCCCAACATTGATATCGAAGGCGTGATGATTTCTCACCCGGACATTAATCGTCCGGCACTGCAGCTGGCAGGCTTTTTTGAACATTTTGATAATAAACGAATTCAGATCATTGGAAATGTAGAGATGGCTTATCTGAAATCTCTGAGCCGGGAGAGAAAAATTGAAGTATTCCGGATGCTTTTCAGTAAGCAGATCCCTTGCCTGGTATACTGCCGGGATCATATGCCCGATGAGGATGTCCGGGCTCTGGCGGAAGAATATCAGACACCGCTGCTTGCTTCCCACTGCTTTACCTCCGATGTTTATGCGAAGGTTCTGCGTTATCTTCAGGAGAAATTGGGACCGTCCCTGACCATTCACGGTGTTCTGGTGGATGTTTTCGGAGAAGGTGTTCTGATTATCGGAGAAAGCGGGATCGGAAAAAGTGAGACGGCTCTGGAACTGATCAAAAGAGGCCACCGTCTTGTGGCTGACGATGCGGTGGAGCTTCATCGTGTCAATGATGCCAGAATCGTGGGAAGAGCTCCGGAGGTTACCCGTCATTTTATTGAATTGAGAGGCATTGGCATCATTGATGTCAAGGCTCTGTTCGGCGCAGAAAGTATTAAAAACGAGCAGGATGTGGATATGGTGATTCGTCTGGAGGACTGGAATAAGGACAAAACGTATGACCGTCTCGGTTCCCAGGAGGACTATATCAAATATCTTGGAAATAAAATTGTATGTTATAACATTCCCATTCGTCCGGGCCGCAACCTGGCGGTTATCGTAGAATCTGCGGCGGTTAATTTCCGGCAGAAAAAGATGGGATACGATGCCATGGAGGAACTGTATAAGAGAATACAGAATAATATGGCGAAAGGAATTGAGAACTGATTAGGAGGATTTTTTATGAATAACAGCCTGGAACGGGTTCTTGAGGCAGCAGGAGCTTCCAAATGCAAATGGAAGGAACCCATGGAAAATCATACAACATTTCGCGTGGGAGGGCCGGCAGATCTCTTTGTTGAGCCAGAATCCGGCGAAGCGCTGGCAGCCATGGTTAAAATATGCCGCGAAGAACAGATCCCTTTTCAGATTGTGGGAAAAGGAAGCAATCTTCTGGTAGGAGACGGCGGGTATCGGGGAGTCATTTTCCATATCGGAGAGACCATGGCAGAGGTACACCGGACGGGAACGGTTTTGGAAGCCCAGGCCGGTATTACTTTATCGGCTCTGGCAAAATTTGCCTGGGAAAATGGACTGACCGGGCTGGAATTTGCTGCCGGTATCCCTGGAAGTCTGGGCGGAGCTGTGGTAATGAATGCAGGAGCCTACGACGGTGAAATGAAGGATGTGCTGACAGAAGCCCGGATTCTTGATCAGAATGGGGAACTGCGTTGGATTTCCCTGGAAGAAATGGAGTTGGCATATCGTTCCAGCCGGATCATGCGGGAAGGCTGGGTTGTTCTGGGTGCCAGAATGAATCTGACCAGGGGAGCTGGAGAAGAGATCCTGGCAAAAATGCAGGATCTGGCCGAGAGAAGAAGAAGCAAACAGCCTCTGGAGTATCCCAGTGCGGGCAGTACCTTCAAGAGACCGGAAGGATATTTCGCCGGAAAACTGATTCAGGATGCCGGTCTGGCCGGATACTCTGTGGGAGGCGCCTGTGTATCGGAAAAACACTGCGGCTTTGTTATTAACCGGGATCATGCTACGGCAGCCGATATTCGTCAGGTATGCCTTGATGTGGCGGCTGAGGTGTATCGCCAGACTGGGGTGACATTAGAGCTGGAGGTTCGTTGTCTGGGGGATTTTTAAATGTCATTTTCATTACAGATTAAAGAAGAATTGACGGATCACCGCACTTCGGCGCGCCATTGCCAGATTGCGGAGCTGGCTGCCATCATCAGCAGCTGCGGCTGTTTCTCCGTAAGACAGGATCGCCGCCTGTTTCTGGTGCTTCAAAGCGAAAACCGGCTGGTTATCCGCAGAGCTGAGAAGCTGATCCGCCGTGCCTTCCATGTGGTTTCCCAGGTATCGGTTCTGGGAAATGGAGACTGGAAGAAGGGACGGCTGTATACCCTGGCCATTCTGGATAACGAGGCTGTAAACCGGATTCTGAAATCCGTAAAATACTTATCGGAAACAGGAGTACTCCGTGAGCTGGATTTGCCCGTAAATGGGTTGCTGCTGAACCATGCCTGCTGCCGCCGGGCTTTCCTTCGGGGGGCATTTCTCAGCACCGGATCGGTCAGTGATCCCCATAAATCGTATCATTTTGAAGTGGTGTGTGCGAATCGGGAAAAAGCCGAACAGATTCAGGAAGTCATCGGGACATTTGATATAGAAGCAAAAATTGTACTTCGGAAGAAGTCATATGTGGTTTATGTTAAGGAAGGGGACAGTATTTCTGCCCTCTTTTCTGTGATGGAAGCTCCCCAGGGAATGATGGAACTGGAAAATATTCGGATTCTCCGGGAAATCAGCGGAAGCGTGAATCGATCCGTCAATTGTGAGACTGCCAATCTGAACAAAACGGTTTCGGCAGCAGTGGAGCAGGTTCGGGATATTGAAAGAATCCGTGATACCATTGGTCTGGAAAGCCTGCCGGAGCCCCTGTATCAGATGGCCATGGTACGGTTGGAACATCAGGATGCACCTTTGAAGGATCTGGGACAGTACCTGGATCCTCCCGTTGGGAAATCGGGAGTGAATCATCGTCTCCGCAAACTGAAAAGTATTGCCGATGAGCTGACTCCCTCCGAAAGCGAAGAAACAGAATAAACAGAATAAACCGAATAAGCAGAATAGACAGAATAAACAGCAACAGATTTATGCGGAAGCAGATGAAGCAGCAGATGATGCGGCAATAGATGAAGCAGGAAGCAGCAACAGATGAAGCAGCAATAGATGAAGCAGCAGATTTTACAGCAGAAGAATACAAATACATTATTTAAGAAACGAAAGAAGCACGAAAAAGTGCGAAGGAGGAAAGATATGAAAACATTTCGAATTGCAGTCATTGCCGGTGACGGTATTGGACCGGATGTTCTGGCAGAGGGAATCAAAGTATTGAATACGGTGGCAGAGCTGGACGGCAGTTTTGCTTTTGAGTTTACCCATTTTCCCTGGGGCTGTGAATATTATCTGGAAACGGGAAAAATGATGCCGGATGACGGTATGGAACAGCTGAAAGCATTTGATGCCATTTATCTGGGAGCTGTTGGTTATCCCGGTGTGCCTGATCACATTTCCCTGAGAGAACTTCTTCTGGTTATCCGGAAAGGTTTTGATGAATATGTAAATGTTCGTCCGGTAAAACTTCTGAAGGGAGCTCCCTGTCCGTTGGCCCATGTAAAACGGGAAGATATTGACATGGTAGTCATCCGTGAGAACAGCGAAGGGGAATACTCCGGAGAAGGCTGCTGGATGAATAAGGGAACACCGGAAGAGTATGTTCATCAGACGGGAGTATTTACAAGAAAAGGCTGTGAGAGAATCATGCGTTATGCCTTCGATCTGGCCCGTCGGGAAGGAAAATCCGTAACCAGTGTCAGCAAGGCCAATGCTCTGAATTACTCCATGGTATTCTGGGATCAGATTTTCCATGAAATCAGCCAGGAATATCCGGAAGTAGAAACTCATGAATATCTGGTGGATGCAGCTGCCTGCCATTTCGTTCGGGATCCTCACCGTTTTCAGGTTGTTGTTACCTCCAATCTGTTCGGCGATATTCTGACGGATCTGGGCGCTGCCATTGCCGGTGGAATGGGACTGGCAGCCGGAGCTAATCTGAATCCGGAGAAGAAATATCCCTCCATGTTTGAACCGATTCATGGTTCTGCACCGGATATTGCAGGAACCGGAGCAGCCAACCCCATGGCAAGTATCTGGTCTGCCAGCCAGATGTTGGATTTCTTTGGTTATGAAGAATATGGAAAACTGCTGATTGATGCCATCGAGGCCGTATTGGTGGATGGAAAGGCACTCTCTCCGGAGCTGGGAGGAACCGCCAAGACCTGGGAAGTCGGCGATGCTGTCAATGATAAGGTAAAAGCTGTTTTTCAGAAAAAGTAATAAGCTGGAATACAGCAGGGAATGCAGCCGCAGAATCTATTTATCCGAGACAGGAATGCAATGCAGCCGCAGGATCCATTAATCGGGGATAGGAATGCAATGCAGCCGCAGGATCCATTAATCGGGGATAGGAATGCAATGCAGCCGCAGGATCCATTTATCCGAGATAGGAATGCAATGCAGCTGCAGACAGCAGGGAAATTGCAAATACAGATAAAAGAGAAAGACAATTACGAAAGAAAAGTAAGAAAGAGAATAAAGAAAGGAGGAGCTATGGCATTTACTCATCTGCACGTCCACACAGAGTATAGTTTGCTGGACGGCGCCAGTAAGATCAAAGAACTGGCAGCCAGAGCAAAGGAACTGGGAATGGACAGCTTGGCCATCACGGATCACGGCGTCATGTTCGGCGTCATTGATTTCTACAAGGCCTGCAGAGCCGAAGGAATCAATCCCATTCTGGGATGTGAAGTCTATGTGGCACCGGGATCCAGGCTGGACCGGGAAGCCGGTGCCGGAGAAGATCGGTACCATCACCTGGTTCTTTTGGCAGAGAATAATCAGGGATATCAGAATCTGATGAAAATTGTATCCCGGGGATTTATTGACGGATATTATTATAAGCCCCGGGTAGATAAAGAAACATTGAGGGAATTTCATGAAGGGATTATTGCCCTGAGTGCCTGTCTGGCAGGAGAGGTGGCAAGGAATCTCAGTCGTGGTTCTTATGAGGAAGCCTGCCGCACTGCCCGGGAATATGAGGAAATATTCGGCCGGGGAAATTATTTCCTGGAACTCCAGGATCATGGTATTGCCATGCAGCGAACGGTGAACAACGGACTGCTGCGCATGAGTCAGGAACTGGGAATTCCTCTGGTTGCTACCAACGATATCCACTACATTCAGAAAGAGGATGCGGAAGCCCATGATATTCTGCTTTGCCTCCAGACAGGAAAAAAGCTCAGTGATGAAAATCGAATGCGGTACGAAGGCGGTCAGTATTATCTTAAGTCGGAGGCAGAAATGAGGGAACTCTTCCCCTATGCCGCCCAGGCACTGGATAATACTCATCGGATTGCCCAACGGTGTCATGTGGAAATTGAATTCGGCGTCACGAAGCTGCCCCATTTCGATGTACCGGAAGGCTATGATTCCTGGACTTATTTGAATTATCTTTGCCGGACCGGACTGGCCCGCCGCTACCCCCATGACGACGGAACCGTGGAAAAACAGCTGGACTATGAGCTGGGAGTCATCCGGAAAATGGGATATGTCGATTATTTCCTCATTGTATGGGACTTCATCAATTATGCCAAGAGCAACGGCATTGCCGTGGGACCGGGAAGAGGATCGGCAGCGGGAAGCGTCGTATCCTACTGTCTGGAAATTACAGATATTGATCCCATCCGTTATCAGCTGCTGTTTGAGCGTTTCCTGAATCCGGAACGAGTCAGCATGCCGGATATCGACGTGGATTTCTGCTTTGAGCGGCGAGGAGAAGTTATCGACTACGTAACCCGCAAATACGGAGCCGACCGGGTCGTTCAGATTGTCACCTTCGGTACTCTGGCCGCCAGGGGCGTTATCCGGGATGTGGGACGTGTTATGGATCTTCCCTATGCTCTCTGTGATCAGATTGCGAAAATGATTCCTCAGGAACTGAACATTACCATTGATATAGCTCTGGAGAAGAACAGCGAGCTGCGGAAGCTGCAGGAGGAAGATCCCCGGGTGGCCAAGCTCATTGAAATGTCCAAGCGTCTGGAAGGTCTTCCCCGGCATACCTCCATGCATGCCGCCGGCGTTGTAATCGGTCAGAAGCCCATGGACGAATTTGTTCCTCTGTCCCGGTCTTCCGATGGTCAGCTGACAACCCAGTTCCCTATGACAACCATAGAGGAATTAGGGCTTCTGAAAATGGATTTCCTGGGTCTTCGAACGTTAACGGTGATTCAGAATGCCGTTGAACTGTTGAAAAAGCAGGGGATTGAACTGGATATCAATTCCATTGATTATAACGACAAAAAAGTATATGATTCCATAGGCACGGGAAAAAATGACGGGGTCTTCCAGCTGGAAAGCAGCGGAATGAAAAGCTTCATGAAAGAGCTGAAACCCCAGAGCCTGGAGGATGTTATCGCAGGTATTTCCCTTTATCGCCCCGGTCCCATGGACTTCATTCCTCAGTACATCCGCGGTAAGAATCACCCGGAACTGGTGACCTACCATTGCCCGGAACTGGAACCGATCCTCAAGCCAACCTATGGGTGTATTGTGTATCAGGGTGCGACTCGTTCCTAATTTAAAGAGCGCAAGCTTCAAAGATTAGGCACATAAAGGAATCTCCTTTATGGAGAACTACAATTTCGAAGTATGGAATGATGGAGTAACGTCCTGAAACATGCTCTTTAATACTCCGACTGGCATCATAAAACGAAAGTTTAGGTGTTAGAAGCTCGGTAAAGTCGGCAGAAGCAGACCTAAGTCAAAGAAATAATCAAGTAAGGTTGGTACAAAAGTGGCTAGAGTCCACCTGCCATGAAAGATTAAAGTATGAGATATGGTTTGTGATATGTCGGAAGTCTATAAAGTTTCTATGGTGAGTATGTCATAACGACTGACGAACTCGAGAATTTAAAGGATCTAGATACGACCTTGTGGAAACATAAGGGACCGTCCCAACGGCGTTAGTGCGGTAAAGTAAGAATCTTGGTTATGAAATACCGTAATATGCGAAATCTTCAGATGGCGGGCATATTCAAGCTAACAGGTCTATATTGAGCACCTAAGGAAACCATGTACAGATAGAAATTGTGGAACGAGGAAAGGTTTAGGGTATCCAGTAAATAGGCAGCTATCTGCTAGATATAAACTGACGAAGAATTATAAGCAGTTGAACCTAAGCTGAAAAGTAGAGATCGAACCTGTGAAGTTCCTGTAATGGGAATGGAGGAATGGTCTCAAGTCGTTGTAACTTTTATTAACAAACCACGACAGTGTTATTTATTCGTTCATTTAGATACAATAGGGATTCTGTGTATGACTAAAAAGGCTCACTTTCAATCTTAAGTGAAAGGAAGTGAGAACCCTATGCCTAAAGACAAGAGAAAGTGCGTTGATAGCCTAAGACACAATGAATACTATGATATGCAGAGTGTCTTCGATGAACTTTATAACGAAAGCATAATGGGCTCAGAATTTCACAATTTAATGGATATCATCCTTGATGAAGATAATATCTTACTTGCATATAGAAATATCAAAACCAATGGTGGCAGCAATACCCAAGGTACAGATAGACTATCTATCAAAGATATTGCTAAAATGGAACCACAAGATGTGGTAGACAAGGTAAGATTTATTCTAAGAGGAAGTCAACATGGATACAGACCAAAAGCGGTACGCAGAAAGGAAATTCCAAAACCAAACGGAAAAACAAGACCACTTGGTATACCGTGTATTTGGGATAGACTTATACAGCAATGTATCAAACAGGTAATGGAACCGATTTGTGAAGCTAAATTCTCTGAAAATAGCTTCGGATTTCGTCCAAACCGATCTGTAGAACATGCAATAGCAAGAACATACAGATTGTTGCAGATGTCCAACCTACACTATGTTATTGAATTTGACATAAAAGGATTTTTCGATAATGTAGACCATAGCAAGCTGATAAAGCAGATATGGACGTTAGGAATACGAGATAAAGAGCTAATTTATGTAATCAAAAGAATATTGAAAGCTCCTATTAAAATGCCAGATGGCACCCTTGTTAAACCAGAGAAAGGAACACCGCAAGGTGGTATATTATCTCCGTTACTAGCTAATATTGTACTTAATGAGTTAGACCGATGGGTTGAAAGTCAATGGCAGTACAGTAAAGTTACAGACAACTATCGACAAAGACCGCAAACAAACGGTACTGTAGATAGAAGTCACGGCTATAGAGCAATGCGTGAATCCACAAAACTTAAAGAAATGTGGATTGTGAGATATGCGGACGATTTTAGAATTTTCTGTAAAACCAAAAGTGATGCAGAGAAAACCAAGATAGCCATAGAAAAATGGCTTAAAGATAGACTAAGATTAGATATATCTCAAGAGAAAACACGCATAGTTAATACAAGGGTAAGATCAATGGAGTTTCTGGGATTCAGTATAAAGGTTCACAAGAAGAAAAAGAACTCAAAGTATGTTGTAGATTCACATATAAGTCCGAAAGCTCTCAAGGATAAAAGCGATAAATTAGCAAATCAAGTAAAAGTATTTTGCAAATACAAAGATTCAGATCAAGGTGCAAAAGAGGTTGTAATCTATAATTCGATGGTACTGGGAATCCAGAACTATTATAGAATAGCAACTAATGTAGCAAGCGACTTGAATATCATTCAACAGCGAACCTACAGAATTATGTATAATAGACTAAATACGCAAAGTGGTAATGCCCTACGAAAAGAAGGCAGAACGCTTACGCCTTTAGAGAAACAACGATTTGGGAAATCGAAGTCGCTTAGATATATAGCAGGAACAAGAGAACCTATATATCCTATCTATTATATACAGTTCAAAAATCCAATGGCATTAAATCGTAGAATATGTCCATACACTGCGGAGGGCAGAGCGATTATACATGACAAATTGGGTATTAACTGTAATCTTATGTACCAACTAATGAATCAGAAACTAGCTAGTGGCAGTATTGAATATTATGATAACCGAATATCCCTCTATAGTGCCCAATGGGGTAAATGCTATATCACAGGCAAAGAATTTCAATGTTTGGAAGATATACATTGTCACCATAAAATTGCGAAAAGCAAGGGCGGTTCAGATGCGTATTCAAATCTTGTCCTCGTGGACAAAGGTGTTCATATACTCATACATGCTACAAACCTAGAAATTGTAAAACAATACTTGAAAATACTAAAACTTAAATCACCCGAAATCCAAAAACTTAACAAGTTAAGGGAACTCCTAGAGTTGCCTATAATTGTGAAAGAGAAAAGGAGCTTTACTCTTAGTTATAAATGTGAATAAACCTTGAAATTCTAATAAGTAGTATTTGGATCTTGATCTCTTCCTTTACAATTCATGTATATGTTATATAATTAACATATAAACAAACTTGAATTTGACAAAGGAGTGTGATTGTATGAAGAAGAAAACTTTTGCGGTAATTGCGATTATAATTGTTTTGGTAATCCTGTTAACCCCTATCCGCATGAACTTAAAGGACGGCGGTAGTGTTAGGTATAAATCCTTGGTTTACGAGATTACAAAAATTCATCAAATTGCACCAGATGTAGATGGTGTAAAACCATACATTGATGGATTTGAAGTCAAAATACTTGGAATGACCGTTTATAGAGAAACAAACGAATAATGTTCGATAAAATTCCAATTCGACGAACCAAATACAAAATACTTATTAATAAATTTTAGGTTATCTAAATAGAACGAATAAAAGTTATGACGATGGAGCGCCGTGTGCCAGGAAACTGGCATGCACGGTGTGGAGTGGGGGAAAAGCCAGAGATAATATCAAAGGCTTACCTATCACTATAACAAGTAATGCAAATTGTTCGTGATCTTGGCGGATATACTCTGGGACGAAGCGATTTGGTTCGTCGGGCCATGAGTAAGAAAAAAGGCGATGTCATGAAGAAGGAGCGCCAGAACTTCATTTATGGAAATGAGGAGGAAGGTGTTCCGGGATGTGTGGCAAAAGGAATATCCGCGGGAATTGCCAGCAAAATCTACGATGAAATGATGGATTTTGCAAAATATGCCTTCAATAAGTCCCATGCTGCCTGTTATGCAGTCGTTGCTTATCAGACGGCATACCTGAAATACTATTATCCGGTGGAATTCATGGCAGCCCTGATGACCTCCGTGATTGATAATGGAAGCAAAGTTTCCGAATATGCGGCTTCCTGCCGATCCATGGGAATCTCCATTCTCCCGCCGGATATCAATGAAGGCGAATGGGGCTTTTCCGTATCGGGAAAGGGAATCCGCTACGGTTTGTCTGCCATCAAAGGTCTTGGCCGGAATGTGGTAGAGTGCATCGTAGAGGAACGAAGACTGGGAGGACCTTTCCGGGATCTGAAGGATTTCATATATCGGCTGACGAACAAAGAAGTCAATAAGAGAACCATTGAGAACTTTATCAAGGCGGGAGCTCTTGATTCCCTGCCTGGAAACCGCCGCCAGAAAATGCTGGTGTATGCGGAGATTATGGATCAGAAAAACCGGGAACAGAAGGATAGTGTCAGCGGCCAGATGTCTCTTTTTGATTTCTTCTCTGCGGAAGAACGGGTGAGTCTGGAGATTTCCTATCCCAATGTGGAAGAGTATGTGAGAAGCGAGAAGCTGGCCATGGAAAAGGAAGTCCTTGGCATCTATGTCAGCGGTCATCCGTTGGATGAAGACCGGGAAATTCTGGAGCAAAATGTGACCGCTGAGGCATACCAGTTTGTTGTGGACGAAGAGACGGGACGGGCGAAGGTCAGGGAAGGACAGAATGTGATTCTGGGCGGAATGATTGCCGGTGTCACGGTAAAACTGACAAGAAAGAATCAGAACATGGCTTTCCTTACCCTGGAAGATCTGACAGGCTCTCTGGAAATTCTGGTATTTCCCAGAGATTATGAAAAGAACCGGGCTCTGTTGGAGACAGAGCGGAAAATCTTTGTCCAGGGAAGGGTCAGTCTGGGATCTGACGATCCCAAGGGAAAACTGATCTGTGAAAAGATTCTTCCCTTTGAAAATCTGCCCCGGGATATCTGGGTAAAATTTACAGACCGGGAAGATTATCTGGCGCGCCGGATGGAATTGGAAAATCTGCGCCGCAATCAGCCTCTTGTTATTTTCCTGGAACGGGAGAGAGCCGTGAAACGATTGACAGGTTTGAGAGATGTTTCAGATGAGAAGAATCTGATTTACCTGTTAAAAGAGCGATTCGGAGAATCCAATATCCGGATTGTGGATAAGAAGCTGGAAGATGTCTGGAAAATGACGGCCAGATAAAACCGGGTATACAAGCAGAGCGTATCAATCTAAGTATATACGAATGGATGTCAGAAGAGATGTCAGAAGAGATGTCTGAATGGATGTCAGAAGGAAAGTCTGAAGAGATGTCAGAAGAGATATCTGAAGAGATATCAGAAGAGATATCAGAAGAGATATCTGAAGAGATATCTGAAGAAATGTCTGAATGGATGTCTGAAGAGATATTTGAAGAGATATCGGAAGGAACATCGGAAGAGATACGTGACGGTTATATCCGAAGGTACATTTGAAGATACATTTGACAGAAATTGGGTGATATTTGGTATGGATGAAAACAAAGAGACAAAAGAAAAATCAGAGGTGTCTGCAGGGTTTCGGTCTTTGGACATTTTGATACAGCGCTGGAAGGAAGGGACCTTCCAGGAAATCATTGATGACTGGAAATGGATTCTTACCTACAGTGCCAGATACAAAGGTGCCATTGCCTTCTATCTGGTGCTGGGAATCCTTAGTTCCACCCTGGGACTGGTAAGCAGCGTGGTTTCCAAATACCTGATTGATATTATTACAGGTTACAGGACGGATAAACTGGCCGTGCTCATTGCGGTGGCCGTGGGAAGTGCTCTGACCAGCCTGGTATTCAACAATATAATAGGAAGAATTTCTCTGAAGCTGTCCATTGATATTAACAATGATATTCAGGCAGATATTTTTGATAAAATCATTGACGCCGATTGGCTGGCCATGAACCAATACGCCAACGGCGACATCCTGAATCGTTTCAATAATGATATTGGTACGGTAAGCTCCAATGCCATCAGCTGGCTGCCGAATATTGTCCTGGCGATTTACAATTTTATTGCAACCTTTCTTGTTATCATGCACTACGATCCCATCATGGCCGTGCTGGCCTTTGCCAGTGCACCCTTCCTGCTGCTGGTATCCCGGGTGGTCATCAAAAAACAAAGGGAGTACGGAAAAAAGGTCCGGGAAATGAGCAGTGCACTGATGAGTTTTGAGGTGGAAACCTTCTACAACTTTGACACTATCAAATCCTTCGGTATTGCACCCCATTACAGTAAAAAACTCCGTTGGTGGCAGCAGAAATACAAAGACATGAACCTCAAATACAATCTGTTTACCATAAAGACAGGAGTCTATATGTCTCTGGTGGGAATGCTGGTTCAGTATGCTGCCTTTGGATACTGTCTCTTCCGTTTGTGGACCCATGACATTACATACGGTACCATGACCCTGTTTCTTCAGCAGCGAGGAAAACTGGAAAGTGCTTTCAACAACGTGATTTCCATTATTCCCTCTTTCCTGAACAGCTCGATTTCCGCCCATCGAATCCGGGAACTGATCGATCTGCCAAGAGAAGTCCATATTTCTCAGAGCAATGAGTTGGATCAATATGCCGCGGATGGTTTCTCTGTGGAAATGGAAGGCGTGAATTTCTCCTATAAAGAAGGAGCTAAGGTAATCACGGAGTCATGTTTTATGGCAAAACCCGGAGAGATTGTAGCGCTGGTAGGACCTTCCGGTGAAGGGAAGACCACCATGATCCGCCTGATTCTGGGACTGGTGCGTCCGGAAGAAGGCAAATCCATGATCCGTTCCGCAAATGGCATGACTGTGGAAATGAATGCCGACACCAGACATCTCTTTTCCTATGTTCCCCAGGGAAATACTATTCTGTCCGGCACCATTGCGGAAAATATGAGGATGGTCAGGGAAGATGCCACGGATGAAGAAATCGTGGAGGCCCTGAAGATGGCCTGTGCCTGGGAATTTATAGAAAAGATGCCGGAGACCATCAACAGCAAAATCGGAGAACGAGGCCGTGGATTTTCCGAAGGCCAGGCTCAGCGTATTGCCATTGCCAGAGCCATTCTTCGGGACAGTCCGATTCTGCTTTTGGATGAGGCAACCTCAGCTCTGGATGTGACCACGGAACGAATGGTACTGCGAAACATCATACAGCAGCGGCCAAACAAGACTTGTATTGTAACGACTCACAGACCGAGTGTACTGAATATGTGCCAGAGGGTGTACCGGGTGATGGATACCAGGGTGACCGAATTGTCAGAGGAAGAATCCTCCAGAATGGCCATGGACTTTTAGGAAAATTCAGAAAAAATCCGAAAGTATCCCAGGAAAAATCAGAAAAAAATCCGAAAAAGGCTCTGAAAAAGTTCTGTGAAATTGTCGGTTTAATCTGGTAAATACCGGATGGGTTTGTTATAATATAAAGTCAGATAATAGACAATTTTTACCTTTGAGTGGATGATAAGTATGTATAGAAATTTTCTGAAACGAGTGCTTGCTGTGATTTTATCGATGGGAGGCATTATTTGCCTTTCCTGGCTTCTGCTTTTGATTTGTGCAGCCATTAAGATCGATGATCCCGGCCCGGTTCTTTTTAAACAAAAGCGAGTAGGAAAGAATAAAGAATACTTCCATATTCTGAAGTTTCGCAGTATGAAGACGGCAACACCCCATGATATGCCGACTCATCTGCTGGAAGATCCGGATCAGTATATTACCCTGGTAGGACGTTTCCTTCGAAAGACGTCACTGGATGAGCTGCCCCAGTTATTCAATATTCTGGCCGGTGATATGGCAGTGGTGGGTCCCCGGCCTGCTCTCTGGAATCAGTATGATCTGATTGAAGAACGTGATAAATACGGAGCCAATGACGTTCGGCCGGGCTTGACCGGTTGGGCTCAGATCCATGGACGAGATGAATTGGAAATTGAGGAAAAGGCAAAACTGGATGGCTATTATGTGAATCATCTCAGTTTCCCTTTGGATGTGAAATGTTTTATGGGAACCATTGTTTCCGTGATCAAAAAAGACGGTGTCGTGGAAGGCGGCACAGGAGCGATCCATGCCCAGGATGAAAAATAAAATGTACTCTGGTCCTGGCAGGATATAGGAAGGAAAGACAGAATGGTAAGGTGGATTAGACGAGGAGTGGTGCTTGTTTTCATCGCTGCCTGTGCTTTGTTTTATGTAACCGTAATTCGGAGTCAGCATCTGGTGGACAAAACCGGCCCGGAGATTACGATGGATGCATCGTCCATCACGGTAAGCGTAACAGATTCCGAAGAAGAATTCCTGAAAGGAATTACGGCTGCAGACAGCAAGGATGGGGACGTAACGAGTTCTCTTCTTGTGGAAAGTATGACGAATTTTATTGAAAAAGGCAGGAGAGAGATTGTGATCGATGCCTTTGATCATGACGGTCATGTAACGAAGATAACCAGGGAGATTGTATACAGTGATTATGAATCT
Source organism: Clostridiales bacterium (assembly GCA_029007785.1). Taxonomy (GTDB): domain Bacteria; phylum Bacillota; class Clostridia; order Lachnospirales; family Lachnospiraceae; genus UBA3305. The sequence continues at coordinate 14,720 of JAQXIM010000079.1, forward strand.
CCGAGATTTGAGATATCAGGACCCCTGAGATTTTCTCTGGGAGATCAGCAGGATCCGGCGGAACTGGTCACCGTCACCGATTGTCTCGACGGAGATCTTTCCGGTGAGGTGGTGATGAGTGTGGAAGAGTATATTTCCGATACCGTAGCCGGTAAGTATTCCGTACGAATATCCGTATCCAACAGTGCCGGAGATGTGGCAGAGCTGCCGGTAACTCTGGAGTATTATGATGCAGTGCTGAACAATGGGGTGCCCCATGTTCTGCTGAGTCAATATATTGTATATGTGAAGAAAGGAGATAGTTTTTCTCCGTCTTCTTATATAGAAGGGGTGGAGAATGGTTCTGTAACCTATACCCGAAGTGATATGATGGCGGAGGACGCCGTCTACACCATGGATGATATATCCATCGATCACAGTGTGAATACTTCTGAGGCAGGGGTCTATGAAGTGGAATATACCATGGAGGGAAACAATTCTTACGATAGTACCGTAAGACTGATTGTGGTAGTGGAAGAGTAGGATGATGAGGAAGGCGTGAATTTGCTGCGGTTTCCCTTTCATTTTTTCTGGAATAAATGTTTTGGAGTTTTATATGAGTGAATACAGAAGCAGACAGAGCAGTCTGATCAATGTGGACTGTCTGATGAAAGACATTCTGAAACAGTGGTGGGTGATTCTCCTCGGTGCCGTGGCAGCGGCTCTGTTGACGGTATCCTTTTTACAGTTTCGCTATGTACCCGAATATACGACAAGTACAACATTTGTAATTGGTAAGAGTGGTTTTTCGGATAACCTGATTTATGAGAATCTCTCTTCTGCGGAGATGATCACGAATCAGTATACCCAGATGGCTGCAAGCAACATACTGCAGACGAGTGTCTGCGAAGAACTTGGGCTGGATTCCTTTGACGCCAGGGTATCTGTCCAGACAGTGAGCAATTCCAATCTCATGGTACTGACCGTGACGGCAGGCAGCCCGGAGCTGGCCTACAGGATCAGTCGTCTGGTGAATGAAAAGACTCTGGATCTGATGTCCTACTATATTAATGGAGTGACGATTCATGAGATTTCTGCACCGGAAGTGCCGACAGACGTCTCCAATCGGCTGAACCTTCGTTATTATATGAAACAGGGAGCACTCATAGGAGCGGCTATCCTTCTTATTCTTTTTGCTTTTTTATCCATTTCCAAGGATACGATCTGGAATAAGAGAGATGTGGAAGAAAAGCTGGAGGCAAAACTCCTCGGTACCATCTATCATGAAAAAAAATATAAAACCATGAAAGCTGCTTTCCGAAAGAAGGCAAAGTCTTTGCTGATTACGGAACCCATCATGAGTTTTCGTTATGTAGAATCCTTCCGACTGCTGGCTTCCCGCATTGGCCTGGCCATGAAGAAGGAAGATGCCAAAGTGCTTCTGGTCAGCAGTGTTTCGGAAAATGAAGGTAAATCCACGGTGGCAGCAAATCTTTCTCTGGCCCTGGCTCAGGAAGGAAAGAAAGTAGTCCTTCTGGACTGCGATTTTCGAAAACCTTCTCAGCACCTGATTTTTGAGGCGAAGAACGCCAAAGAGTATGATTTTGGCAGAATTCTGAAAAATAAAAAGAATGAAAAACTGATTTTACCGCCGGTGGAATTCATGCCGAATCTCTGTGTGGGATATACAACAAAGCCCCGCAGAAAGCCCTGGGATAAGGATACCATGAAGTATCTGAGCAATATCATACGTGTCCTTCGAAAATATACGGATTATATTATTCTGGATACGGCTCCCATGGCTCTCGTATCGGATACGGAGGAGTATGCGGAGATGGCAGATATGTCGGTTCTTGTGGTAAGACAGGATCTCATGGAAGCCGGTTACATCAATGACGCCGTGGAAGAATTGAAAGCTTCGGGAACAAAATTCCTTGGCTGCATCTTTAATAACGTGCATGTTGGTCCTATAGAACGTATGAATTTTAATGGAGGACTGGGCAGCGGATACTATGGATACAGCAATTATCAGCACAGAGAGAGTAAATAAGGAGACATTTATGCCTGTATCTAGTAAAAATGAATCCAATCAGGAAGTAGAAAAAATAGATCTGATGCGAATCATCATGGCCATGGTGAAGAGTTTTAAGAAGACCTGGTTTCTGGGAATTCTCCTCATGGCTCTGGTGGGCGGCGGACTGGTAATGGGACGGATGAAGTCCTACCATCCCATCTACACCGCTTATGCGGACTTTGTTATCAATGCAGAGGGAGATATCAGCAGTTATGAGACGATGATTACGATCGAGCAGTTGTCCTCTACTTTTCCTTATATTCTTACCAGCGGTGCTCTGTCCAAAGTAGTATGTGAGGATTTGGGTGTCAGTTCCCTGCCGGCCGAGATCACTGCTTCGGCGATTGAGAACACGAATCTCTTTCAGATGAGAGCTACGGGAAGCAATGCCCAGAAGGTTTACGACACCCTTCAGTCGGTGATTGCCAACTATCCGTCCATTGCCAGGTACATCATTGGTAATACCACGTTAACTTTGCTGAATGAGTCCGGCGTACCTACTGTACCCGATCAGGTTCCGAATTATCAAGAAGAAGGAATCAAAGGAGCTTTGATTGGTCTGCTGATCTATCTGATCATCTTGTTCTTACTCAATTTTGTGTCCAAAACAGTGATCAGTTCCTCCGATCTGAAGAAGTATACTCAGGTAAATTATCTGGCAGGAGTACCGGATGCCCGCATAAAAAAACACATTTTAAAGAAGGAACGTCCCATTCTTGTTTCCGATCATATGTTTTCTCATTTCGACGAAGCCATCAACACTCTGAGGATTCGTCTGGAAAGAACAGCAAGAGGAAGCGGAGACAATACCTTTGTTTTCACCAGCGCCCAGGCAGGAGAAGGAAAGACGACCATCTGCATCAATACGGCTCTGGCCTTTGCCATGAAGGGATATAAGATCCTGTTGGTGGATGGAGATCTGAGAATTCCTTCCGTAAGCACTCGTCTGAATCTGAATACGGAAAAGGGATTGGCAGATGTTCTTCGCGGTGCCTGTGAGGCAAAAGATACGATACAGCAGTATGGGGATCTGCCCCTGTATGTATTGCCCGGCGGAAAGCCTGTGTCAAACAGCAGCAGTCTGCTTGGCCGCCCTGAGTTGGAGAATTTGATTCAGACTGCATCGGAAGAAATGGATTATGTATTTGTAGATGCACCGCCCTGCGGTCTGATGCAGGATGCCATGCAGATTATGGCCGCTGTAAAAAATGTGGTCATGGTAGTTCGACAGGATTACTCCCATATTACAAAAGTCCTGGAATGTATTGATTCGATCAAAGAAACCGGTGGAGCTGTAACCGGTTATGTCATCAATCGGGAATCGACAGGAATCGGAAGCTACGGTTATGGTAAATACAATTATGGAAAGTATGGTTACGGTAAGAGCCGATATGGTTCATACGGTTATGGGGAGCCGGAGAAGGGAAAAGAATGATCGATCTTCATACACATATTCTGCCGGATGTCGATGACGGTTCCGGCAGTCTGGAAGAATCCTTATGGATGGCAGAGATGGCAGCAGAGAGTGGCGTACGGTATCTTACCGCGACTCCCCACTGCAATCTTCCGGGAAGGGACAGTAATTACAAGAGCAGTTATTTGTCTGAGGTCTTCAAAACCTTGCGGAAAGAAATTGTGAGAGCGGAGATTCCTTTGAAGCTTGTTGTGGGAATGGAAATATTTGCCACGGAAGAATTACCGAATCTGATAAAAAACGGAAAAGTGTGGACCTTGAATCAGGGACCCTATTTTCTGACAGAATTTGCCTTTGATGAAGACCCCGGATTTTGCGACTATATATTGGAAGAAAGCGTAAAAACCGGTTGTATTCCGGTGATTGCCCATCCGGAGCGTTACTATTTTGTACAGGATGATCCTTCCATTGTGGAAAAATGGTATAGACGAGGCTATGGAATACAGGTGAACAAAGGAAGCCTCATGGGACGATTTGGCCGCAGGGAAGAGCTTTGTGCCCATCATCTGATGACCAATCAGCTGGTAAGCTGTGTGGCCAGTGACGCCCACTCTCCCTATCACAGAACTCCCGGTCTTCGGGAGGTGTATGAAATGATTTCAGAACAGTATGGCCAACCTATGGCAGATATTTATTGCAAAACGAATCCGGCCAGAATTCTTTCCGGCCGCAAGCTGATAACAACAAAGGGATAATCCTTTGACAGAGCAGGAACGGAGTACCAATGGATAAGATAAAAGATAGTGACCGAAGGAAACAAAACAGGGAAAAATGGTCAAAAGGAAAGAAATTCTGGGAAAATCATAAAAGAGCCTGGCTGATTATGCTGGTGGATATGATGATTGTCGTGATGTCGTCCGTACTGGCTATTTATCTGCGCTTTGATTTTTCTTTTTCCAATATCGAACCGATATTCTGGAAGTCTGTCTGCACCTCCATCCCTCTTAATATTGTTGTAACGATCTTTGTTTTTGTCGCTTTTAAGCTCTATTCCAATCTCTGGCGTTTTGCCAGTTTCAAAGAACTTTTTGATATTGTGACGGCCTGCATGCTGGCCACCTGTATGGGAATGCTGCTGAGAAATATCTTCTGCGGCCCGGTACCCAAGAGCTATTCCCTTCTTTACCTGTTTTTCCTGACTCTGTTGGTAGTGATCTCCCGGTTTGGTTATCGGATTGTACATATGTGGCTCCACGGCAAAAGGGTTGCCTCCGCTTCCCAGTCGATCTGTACCATGATCGTCGGCGCCGGCACTGCGGGAGATATGATTATTCGGGAATTGAAGAACAGTAAGCATCTGGTGAGAAATGTGGCTTGTGTCATTGATGATAATCCGGTCAAGATCGGTTCCTTTATCCATGGAGTGAAGGTTGTAGGGGATCGATATACCATTCCTGCCATGGCCGAGTATTATGGAATTCAGGAAATTATTGTAGCCATTCCCACCATGGAACCGAAGGATCGGAAGGAAATTCTCAATATCTGTCAGCAGACCGGCTGCAAGGTAAAGGCCCTGCCCGGTATTTATCAGATGGTCACCGGCGATGTGAATATGACCATGCTCAAACCCATTGAGATTGAAGATTTGCTTGGCAGAGATCCCATAAGGACCGATATAGCCAGTGTCATGGATTATGTGGAAAATCGTGTGGTTCTGGTTACCGGCGGAGGCGGCAGTATCGGCAGCGAGCTCTGCCGACAGATTGCTTCCTACCATCCCAGACAATTGATTATTCTGGATATTTATGAGAATAATGCCTATGATCTTCAGATGGAACTGAATCGTAAGATACCGGAACTGAATATGGAAGTTCTGATTGCTTCGGTCCGGGATAAAATAAGGATTGAGTCCATCTTTAACGAATATCATCCCGACATCGTCTTTCATGCGGCAGCCCATAAACATGTGCCTCTTATGGAAAAAAGTCCCAACGAAGCCATCAAGAACAATGTGGTTGGTACCTTCAATGTGGCTCAGGCGGCAAACAAATACCACGTAAAAAAGATGATTCTGATCTCCACAGACAAGGCAGTTCGCCCCACGAATATTATGGGAGCTTCCAAGAGAATCTGTGAAATGATCATTCAGGAATTTTCCCAGAAATCCAGAACCGAGTACGCAGCCGTACGGTTCGGAAATGTCCTTGGCAGCAACGGCAGCGTCATTCCCCTGTTCCGAAAACAGATTGAAGCAGGCGGTCCGGTGACCATTACCCATCCGGATATCACCAGATTCTTCATGACCATTCCTGAAGCAGTCAGTCTGGTTCTCCAGGCCGGGGCTTTTGCCCGCGGAGGTGAAATTTTCATTCTGGATATGGGTGAGCCGGTCCGCATTCTGGATATGGCAGAAAAGATGATCCGCCTCTCCGGGAAGGTTCCCAATGAAGATATCGAAATCCAGTTCGTAGGTCTCAGACCGGGAGAAAAACTGTACGAAGAACTCCTTATCGATGATAAGCATCTGATCAGCACCACCAACGAAAAAATCTTTATATGTATGCAGGAAGCAGTCGATATGGAAGCCTTGAAAACAAAGATGAAGATATTGTATCAGGCTGCCTCAGATGAAAGTACCGATATTCGTTCCCTGGTACGGGATATTGTTCCCGAATATCGGGAAGCGTCAGTGGTCAATCGGGAAGCGGAAGCAGCAAAACAGAGGAATTGAGGTATCATATTGAAAGAAACAAAGATTGTGGATACAAAGGAATACATTACTGTTTTGAAAGGCCTGGTGGAAGAAGGCCATGAGGTCAGCTGTATTGTCAGCGGAAGCAGTATGTCGCCATTCCTTTGTCACGGCAGGGATACGGTTTCCTTTAAAGCCCCGGACCGGGAGCTGAAGGTCGGGGACATCGTATTCTATCAGCGGCCAAATGGTCAGTATGTTCTCCATCGCATCTGTCGGGTTCATCCGGACAGCTTTGATATTGTGGGAGACGGTCAGACGGAAATAGAAAGTCAGGTTTATCCTGACCAGATTTTCGGGCTGGTAACGAAGGTTCAGAGAAAAGGAAAATGGCTGCAGCCCGGGGATTTCTGGTGGGATTTTTTCGAAAAGGTCTGGATCCGGATCATTCGCCTTCGTCCGGTGATCACCCGGCTTTATGGGAAAATAAACAGACGAAGGAAATCAAGCGGTTGATGCAGGATTTCCGATCCGTCCTGAAAAAAAGTGCGGCTATTCATTCGTTAAAAAAAACACTTGATTTATGTGAAAGATTTGTTTATAATAAATTATAATTATGTGATAAGCTGATGTGTTTATTCGCAATACATATTTGTTTTTGGCTGATGATAAGAAGGTGTGATGTGAACAAGAAGTATTGTATTAGACCAGGATATATTCTTCGGGAAATTGCCGACGAATACGTAATCATTCCGGTGGACGAGGAAAGCTTGATCACCAATGCTGTCATGTCACCGAATGAGACTGCTGTCTTTTTCTGGCAAGCATTTCAGCAGCCGTGTACGATCGAGGAAGCAGTTCAAAAAGGTATCGAGGAGTATGATGCAACAGAAGATACCATTCGAAGTGCCGCGGTTCAATTTGTGGCAGAAAGCTTGAATTTGAGAGTGTTAGAGGAGGTTGACTGACATGAAAAAGGTATGGGTAGAACCGAATATTGCGGTTCAGCAGTTTATGGCCAATGAATATGTGGCAGCATGTGTGGTTGGTATCATCCAGTGTGTATATCCCGGTAACTGCAAAAGTAAAGGTGATAATGGTCGATACGATGATTACAATGGTAATCAGACTGGCTGGTATAAAGATGAGGAAGGCAAATTACATGGTATTTGCGGTTACAACGCTTTGATCACTTTTAATGGCGATACAGCCAGCGGATTCGAGGCTGTTTATGGCGTGACTCAGTTTGATCGTCCGATTTATGATATTTCCGGATATGAAGAGGAAGTAGGTACTTATTATAATGTAACCTGGACCAGTAAGGATACCAGGGCCAATACGGAATACCATCATAAAGGAAGATTGATGATTACAGACATTGATAAGACTCGTCCGAACCATTCCTGATGATAATGAACTTGATAGGGACTGCTGCTGATTTTAGCAGCAGCTTCTTTTTTGTTTGGGGATATTAGTATGAAGACGTATACACTTGAAAGATACCTGATAGGGAATGCACAGAAAAAGAATGTTCCCATCAGCGGAAGTCTGGAACTTCTTCCTCTTTGCAATATGAATTGCGATATGTGTTATGTCCGGCTCAGCCGTGCCGAGATGGAACAGCAGGGACGATTGCGTACACCGGAAGAGTGGATGGAAATCGGCAGACAGATGCAGAAGAGCGGCGTGCTTTTTCTTCAGCTTACCGGGGGAGAACCTTTGCTTTATCCTGGTTTCCAAAGACTATATCTGGCGCTGAAAGAGATGGGAATCATTCTCACAATCAATACAAACGGAACTCTGCTGGATGAGAGCTGGGCGGATTTTTTTGCAAAACACAAACCCCGTCGGATCAATATTACCCTGTATGGAGCGGAGCCTTCCATTTACAAACGACTTTGTCACTATGAAGAAGGCTTTGATAAGACCATTCAGGCGATTAAGCTATTACGGGAACGCAGAGTAGATGTGAAAATAAACGGAAGCCTGGTTATGGCCAATCTGGGAGAGGAAAAGAAACTTCTGGATATTGCCCGGGAATTGGATGTGCCCATAAATATTGATACTTATATGTATCCGGCGATAAGAGAACGCGGAAAAGCATACGATCTGTCCTCCCGGTTAACTCCCAGAGAAGCAGCGAAAGCAAAGGTCGAGATATCCAGATATGAACAGGGAGAAAAAGATTTTCTTGATGGGGCAAGAAGACTGCTTGAGAAGGCAGAAAATCCGGAAAAGAAGGATGAAAACCCGGGACATATGCAGTGTCTGGCCGGAAGGAGTTCCTTCGCCATTAACTGGCAGGGGAATCTGCAGCCCTGTGTTATGCTGCCTCATTTGTCATCTTCTGTGTTTGAACATGGATTTGATTTGGCCTGGCGGAATGTTTCAGATATGGTAAAAGAGATTCGATTGAGTTCCAGATGCCAGGAATGCTCAAAACGGGATGCCTGTCAGACTTGTGCAGCCTGTGCCTTGTATGAAAGCGGAAGCTTTGACGGGGTACCGGAATACATGTGCCAATATACAGAACATATATTAGAATATTTAAAGGAAGAGCTGGAACATGAATAATAAAGAAAACATCTTTCGGGTGGGTGATTTTTGCTTTTGTCTTTCCTATCCGGAAGAAATCATACCGCCTGATAATTTTATGCTGTTCGAGGTGAAGTCAGGTATTCCCACTTATCATTATACTCTTTCTTTTGCTGACCGAATCCCAGAGCTGGACAAACCGGTCATTGCCAGACGAGAGGACATCGTGATCTATTCCGATCGGGGATTGGAAAGCCGTAAAATCGGTACCAAAGGGCGAAGGGATTATTACGCCTTATATCAGGAAAAAGAAGATCGTTCTGCAGAAATTCAGCTGGCAAAAGATCAGCTTCAGGATATGTGTTTCGATACGGTGTTTACCTCTCTCTTTGCTTTGGAAAGACATATGATCTTACGAGACAGTTTGATTTTGCATTGTGCCTATATTCAATATCAGGGAAAAGGAATCCTGTTTTCTGCACCCTCCGGAGTGGGAAAATCTACACAGGCCGGATTGTGGGAACAATTCCGGGGCAGCAAAACCCTCAATGGAGATCGTGCTCTGTTAAGAAAAATCGATGGTGTCTGGTCCGCCTGCGGCTGGCCGGTCTGCGGGTCATCGGATATCTGTGAGCTGGGGGATACACCAATTCATGGAATTGTCATGCTGAGACAGGGAACTGTCAATCATATTACAGCATTAACTCCCATTCAGGCATTTTCCGAGCTCTATGCCCAGATCACCATCAACCAGTGGAACCGGGGATTTGTACAGCGTGCCATGGAGCGAATCGAAGATCTGATTATGCAGGTACCGGTGTATCAGTTGACCTGTGATATGACAGAAGATGCGGTTCGATGTCTGGAAAGTGTGCTCTTTCCGAGAGAATTCTCCGGAGCTGCTATGCAGTGAAAAGTCTGACTTCGTCTTTGGTAACAGGGAGTTTCATGACAGAAATTCCATTCGCCGGAAAGCGTCACGTCCGGTTCTGAGCAGGCAGATGCCCCGTAAGGGGCATGTCTGCTCACCAGGCTCCGTATACCTTTCGTCAAACTCAATCATTCTGTTTTCTTATCTTTCTTATCCTGCTTCCCATAGTATCCATAATGTCCGTAACGACCAGAATAACCATACCGGCCATATCCGTACTTTCCATATCCATAACTTCCGATTCCGGTGGATTCGCCGTTGATTACATATCCGACCAGGTCCAGTCCCGTATGGGAAAGATTCTCAATGGCAGTAAGAACCCGGTTCGTATGAGCATAATCCTGACGAATGATCATCAGGCCCAGATCGGCATAGCGGGCAACCAGAGCAGTATCATGCATAAAGGCACAGGGAGGGGTATCGATAAGGATGATGTCTACAAAGTCTTTGTA
>JAQXIM010000080.1 GCA_029007785.1 Clostridiales bacterium
AAAGACCAACCGCACAAAGAATCAGTGTCCAACCGGAAAGATCCAGCTGCATACAGATAACCATGGCCATCAGACCGCCTTCGATTCCCACCGGCAGTGCAAAGTTGGGACCTGCACCGGACTTAATTGCGGGAACCATGGCAAGAACGAGAAGACCGTTCATACCGACACGTCGAATAATATCTGAAATCAAAGTCGGAATGGACTGACCCATGAAATAGGCTGCAATCAGAATCACGATCAAAAGGAGTGTTACAGCAAATGTCGGAACACCGACTTTGTCTAGAAATGCTTTGAATTTTGCTTTCATGATTTTGCTTCCTCCTTTCCTTCGCTTACTGCTACACCGGACATCATCAAGCCAAATTCTTCATCCGATGCATCCGGTTCAAGCTCACCGATAATCGTTCCCTCACATACAATCAGGATACGATCACAGATACTGCGGAGTTCAGCCAGCTCGGAGCTGGTAACTACTACAGTAACACCCTTCTCTTCAGCCATCTGCTTCAGCAGATCCAGAATCAGTTTTTTGGCGCCGATATCGATGCCTCGGGTGGGTTCACTTACAAACAGAAAATCAGGATCCTGAGTCAGTACTCTGGCCATACATACTTTCTGCTGATTACCGCCGGACAGAGCACCTGTGTACTGGGCGGCGGAAGTACAGCGAATGTCCAGATCTTTGATCATCTGATCGGCATTGGCCCGGATTGCTTTCTGATCTGCCAACCGGAAAGGACCAATTTTATTCAGAAACTTTTCATTTACCTGCATCGCAGTAAATGCAATATTCATATCAATGGGGGTACTCAGCATAAGGCCAACGCCCTTACGGTCTTCCGACAGGAAGCCGATACCCTTAGCAAGGTTTTCACGGGTAGCTGCCATATCAATAGGTTCTCCCTTGTATGTAACCTTTCCTGCTGCCGGATACATTCCCATGATACCATTGGAAATACCCAGTTTTCCTTGTCCGGCCAGACCGCCGATACCAAGGATTTCTCCTTTTCGAACCTTAATACTGACATCCTTTACGATCTCACCCGGCATATTTACTTTCAGATGTTCCACATCCAAAATGACTTCATCACTGGTTTTCCGTTTTCTCTCTCCACGGTCCAGCTGCAGGGCACGTCCCACCATCAGTTTTGCGATTTCCGGTGCAGTAATTTTACTGGTTTCTCTTGTTTCCACAACCTCGCCGTCACGAAGAATCGTAACACGGTCGGAAACCTGAATAATCTCATCGAGACGATGACTGATGAATACAATACCGATTCCCTGAGCTGCCAGGCGCTTCAGAGCTGCCAGCAGATTCTCGGTTTCACTTTCCGTCAGTACCGCAGTCGGTTCGTCAAAGATCAGGAATTTTACACCCGTCTTATCTATCTCACGGGCAATCTCTACGAACTGCATATGACCGACCGGAAGTCCTGCTACCATGGTATATTCATCGATATCCATATCCATGGTTTCCAATGCCACTTTTGCATCAGATCCCATGTTAGGCATATCCAGATTATTCAAGCGGCTGCCAAATAATCTGGACAGCGGATTTTTCTTTGTAATCTCTCGATTTAACTTAATATTTTCTGTGATGGTAAATCCAGGAATCAGCATGAATTCCTGATGTACCATTCCAATCCCCTTCTCCATTGCCAGATGGGGGGTAGTAATTCCTGTGGGCTCATCACCGATCAAGATCTCACCGGTAAAACCACCGGTGTTGAAAATTACAGGCATACCAAAGAGAATATTCATCAGAGTGGACTTACCGGCACCATTCTCACCGATCAAGGCATGAATCTCACCGGGACGAACCTCCATATCAACGCTCTTCAGTACTACATGTCCGTTGTAGGCTTTACCCACATTTTTGAAACGTAATACACCGTCTCCCATTGTTTCACCTTCCATGAATAAATAGGGGCGGTTTCTAAGATGTCTTGAAACCGCCCTTGGTTAACGCTCTGAGTTAGATTTCCAGGAAACCCCTCTGTCCCGGATCATTTAGCATCTTACCAGTGTCCCAGACTATGAGCGAAATCTCCGTATGTTGTCTTATTCTGCAGGACCTGCCAGTTCGCCGAAGGTCAGGAATCCCTGCTGATATACCAGATAGTTGTCGAAGGAGTTTCCGGTTTCCGGATCCTCGTAATTTACGATATCAACTTCGGTATTGCAGTATTCACCCAGCAGTTCGGACATAACATCGGGTTCGCAATCTTCAACCATACCAGCCATCCACAGGAAAGCATATTCGGTGGAAGCTACAGTATTGGCGATGGAAGCGGGTACAGACCAGGTAGAGAAGTGACCATCCAGGCCTTTTTCGCTCAGCTTAGAACCGATTGCATCGATAGTAGTCTGCAGACCATTTACCAGATCTTCAGGGCTCTCAATACCAAGAGCACTGGGGAATCCATGGTAAGGACTCGGACAGCAAGGCATCGGATAGTAAGCACCAGCTTCTGCAACAGCCTCAATCAGCGGAACCTGCATGGAGCAGTTGGTTGCAAAGAAAGCGGTCTCTTTTCCGTACTGGTCAACCATCTTCGGAACGTCTTCCAGAATGAACATCTGAGCACCGGATACACCAGCATCGGAAGTGGGGTCGGGAGCAGTTGCATCAACAAAAGTCATACCCAGTTCTTCACATTTTGCTTTGATCTGATCACGGCAGCCAGACAGGGGAGCCTGTGCCATGTGACGAGGGAAGGAGTAATGAACAAAGGTTTTGCAGCCCATGTTGTAAGCCTGCTCTGCCATAGCACCGCCCTTATTGATCTCATCGATGGAAAGAACAATGTCAGCACGCTGAACGATATCGTCTGCATTTTCCTGAGGAGTGCAGAAGATAACCAGCAGATCATCCGCATCACGAGTCTCCAGAACTTTATCGATGGAAGCATCAGAACCGGGACAAGCCTGGTTGATGATAACTGCTTTCACATCGGTGTCGGAGCAAACCTTAGATACTACAGAGATGAACTGTTCCTGCTCAGTCATGAAGTTGTCGGGCATGGTATCATGGATGATACGGTCACCGTACTTCTCAACCATAGCTTCTGCGGAACGGTACTCTTCTTCGTTCTGAGAAAGGGTATTGGTGATGATAGCGATCTTGCCATCGGTAGCTGCCAGAGCTGCTTCGATGGAACCCTGAATGTCGCTGGAATCATAAGCTGCTGCTTCCGGAGTTTCGGTACCGGCAGGTGCTTCGGTTGCTTCGTTGCCGGCAGGTGCTTCGGTTGCTGCTGCGGAAGAAGAATTGCCGCCGCAGGCGGTCATGGATGAAACCATACCTAAAATACAAAGAAATGCCACAAGTTTCTTTTTCATACTTTAATCCTCCTAAATGTATTGTGAAATAATTTCGAGATCCCCTCATAATTTCTCGAAATTATTTCCCGATATTTGTATATTAACAAAAATAAGTATCTGTGTCAATAATTTTAATTTATTATGTTTTTCACAATCTAATTTACGAAAATAAAGCAATTTGTGGTTAAGTACTTATTATTTTCATTTAACAACCAAATATTTCAATCAATTATCATATTTGTTGAAAATATCGTTATTGTAAAAATAAATACTATTAAAAAAAGCATTTATATATATGATATTTTTCTCCGTTTCATCAGGCAGATTCAGTATTTCCCATAAAATATTTTCATAATATAGAACGGGAAACACAGGTATATCTTGTAAAATCTATAAAGGAAACCGGATTTCATCTTCATTCTGCTCCAGGAAAAGAAAACGCAGCCGAAGCTGCGTCTTTCTTTCTTTGAGTATTAATCTCTTTGAAAAATATCTCTGGTATATACTTTATCCTTCACCGGATCCAGACATTTGTCATACCGATTGGCGATGATCGCCTGGCTTTGATCGAAAAAAGCCTGCAGATCATTGACAATCCGACTTCCATAAAAAGTCTGACCGTCCTTCAGAGTCGGTTCATAAATGATAACTGTTGCCCCTTTTGCCTTCAGCCGTTTCATAACGCCCTGTATCGAACTCTGGCGAAAGTTGTCGGAATGACTCTTCATGGTCAATCGAAATACGCCGATCACCAGCTGTTTTTCCTGGGTAGAGTCCCAGGAATCCTCTTCGCTGAAGCCGCCTGCAATCTCCAGAACACGATCCGCAACAAAATCTTTTCGTGTCCGGTTGCTTTCCACGATGGCCTGTATCAGATTTTCCGGAACATCTTCATAGTTGGCCAGAAGTTGTTTCGTGTCCTTCGGAAGGCAATAGCCACCATATCCGAAAGAGGGATTATTGTAATGGGTTCCAATTCGGGGATCCAGACAAACACCTTCAATGATTTGACGGGTGTCCAGTCCCTTCACCTCGGCATAGGTATCCAGTTCATTGAAAAAGGACACGCGAAGAGCCAGATATGTATTGGCAAAAAGCTTTACTGCCTCTGCCTCGGTAAATCCCATAAATAACGTATCGATTTCATCCTTACGGGCACCTTCTTTCAAAAGATATGCGAAAATTTCCGCCGCCTCTTTCAGCTGAGGGTCATTCTGATCTGTCCCCACAATAATACGGGACGGATAGAGATTATCGTATAATGCCTTGGACTCCCGCAGAAATTCCGGGCTGAAAAGAATGTTTTTCATTCCCGTTTTCTTCCGTATGCTTTCCGTGTATCCCACAGGTACCGTGCTTTTGATGACCAAAACGGCATTGGGCGCATATTTCATAACAAGATCAATGACAGCTTCCACTGCTGACGTATCAAAAAAATTCTTCTTACTGTCATAATTGGTGGGAGCGGCAATAATAACAAAGTCCGCATCGGTATATGCTTCTTCCGCATTCAAAGTAGCTCTCAGATTGAGATCCTTTTGTGCCAGATATTTTTCAATACATTCATCCTGTAAAGGACTCTTTCTCTGATTAATCATTTCCACCTTTTCCGGCAGTATATCAACGGCCCAGACAGAATGGTGCTGGGAAAGCAGTACGGCAATGGAAAGGCCAACATAACCTGTACCTGCAACTGCGATTTTCAAATTGGAGAAATCTCTCATATCTTGTACTCCCTCATATGGGGAATGGAAACCTGCTGCCGATGATGCCAAAAGAACATATCCGTCAGGACTTCCTCTTCCCACCCTTTTTCATAAATATTCTATCTGTTTTCTCTTTCACCGTCAATATACAGCTTTTCCCGGCGGCGGAATTTCAAAGCTTCCTGCCGCCGATCCGGAATGATATCGCATAAACAGAAAGGGAACCGGAATACTTTCAAAACGAAAGTTTCCGATTCCCAGGATAATTTGAAATAATTAATATTGAAGAAACACTTTATGCCAGGCTCTGGAAAATATCTGCTCCTTTTGTCATGAGCCACCGATAAAGCATTCCGGAGACCATCAGCATCAGCAGGCTGATCAGAACAAAATACACTTCCATACCGAAGAACTTCTTTACGAGAACGTACAAGACTCCCGATACGATGATGATGACCCAGCCTCCAAACAGGGCGAACATCACACCCATACTTTGTTTGATGGGTACAATTTCATTTGTCCAGTTCAGGTTCGGCATCTTCAGATTGATAACCAGCCCCAGCACTGCCATCAGGAAAATGAACAAAACAGAAACCACAGGCACGAAAATCGCATAGAAAGGAGTCATTGCCAGCAGCCATTCAACGACTGCAATCAGGGGTATCGCCGGAATGACAGTCAAAAGAAGATGGAGTTTCAGTTTTGCCGTCAATGCCTGCTTTGCTGTTACAGGGAAGACCTGTACCAGCCACAGACTCTTTCCTTCCAGAGAAACGGAAGGTGCCGTAATATCATTCATGGTTGCCACCACACCGATTCCGGCTGCTGCAATCAAAGGAATGTAATTGTCAAGAGCAGCCAGCTCCAGGAACATCCTGACATCTGCTGCCTTCCATACAAGAGCGGCGGCACCCAACGGCATGAAAAGGATCCCCAATCCACAGTTCAGCATATAGTTGGAACTTCCCAGAAAACGACGAAGCTCTTTCTGAAGCAGAGCCGATTCGATGGAACGTACCTTCACAGCCTGTTCTTTGTAAGCCTTCCTTGCTGCTCCCCGATTTGTTGTCGCCAGTTTGAGGAAGCTGAAGGACAGCACGGCATAGACGATGCCAAACACGGCAAGAACACAGGCGGCAAAAAACATCATGGACAGCCAGTTCCCCTCTGCTGCCAGGCCCATATGATACAGGGGATAAAGCACTATTTTCATCTGATTGCTTACGTTTTCGGCATTCCGAAGAAGATCCTGCAGCATAACAGAAGCCCTGGCGTAGAAATAATAATACGCTCCAATAAACACCAGAGAAGCAAATACGGTAACCAGATTTTTATGCTTCAGCTTTCCTGCAATCAAGGCCACCGCCCAGCCAAGGACAGCAGCAAGAACAAGGATCAGAATCGAAAGCAGAATGGAAATCAACAGGACACAGATCAATCCGCTGACTGAAATCGACACAGTCATGAACCATACTATGATAGTAGGAACAATAACAATGAGCAGATACATCAGTCCCATGGCATATACGCCAACCATTCTTGCCAGAAGAATCCGGGAAGTCGGTATGGGCATGGAAAGGAGAAAATCATTATCCTTTGCCTGATATAAAGAGGCATAGGTATTAAACACACTGCCGAAAACTCCAAAAAATACGGAAATCAATCCCATAAGGCACCAGTAGAACCAGCCAAGCCCGCTCATTACCAGGGGCTCACACAGAGTGATGGCTGCAACGAAAAAGACGGATCCCAGCAAAGCAAAGAGAAGCAAATACAGCACAATATATCCAACCATCCCCTGTTTGCTGCGAAGTTTCCCGGTTTTACGATTTTTATAAATCCAGGCGAACACTTCCATCATCTGCTTTTTTAATAATGCTTTTGTCATTTTTCTCCCTCCAGTTCCAGGAATACATCCTCAAGAGAAGTGTCGCCTTTTACCTCTTCCATCGTACCGGAACGTATCAGCTTTCCTGCTTTAATGATGGCTACTTTATCACAAAGTTTTTCAGCTACTTCCAGCACATGGGTGGAAAAAAAGATGGCACAGCCGCAGCTGCACATTTCCTTCATGATTTCCTTAAGAAGATGAGTCGCTTTCGGATCAAGACCAACAAAGGGTTCATCCATAATAATCAGACATGGTTCGTGGACCAGAGCGGAAATAATAGCCAGCTTTTGCTTCATACCGTGAGAATAAGAAGAAATCGGCTGGGCCAGATCCTTGGTCAGTTCAAAAGCATCGGCATAATGACGGATGCGTTCCTGACGTACCTCTGAGGAAACACCGAATATATCTGCCACAAAATTCAGGAACTGAATTCCCGTCATGAATTCGTAAAGATCGGGATTATCCGGAATATATGCGATTTTCTTCTTGCAGCCGATGGGATCCTCTTTGATGGAAACTCCGTCCACAAAAATTTCACCGCCGTCATACTGCAGAATACCGCAGCAGGCCTTCAATGTTGTGGTTTTTCCTGCTCCGTTATGACCGATGAAACCATAAATCTCACCTGGCTGAATATGCAGGGACAGATCATCCACTGCTTTCTTTTCTCCGTAAACTTTAACCAAATTCTCGATTTTCAGCATATTCCCTCTCCTCCTGATATTATGAAAATCTGTTTTATCTTATTGCTGTACTGTGTTGATTGATTCATTTCTGATGGTTCTGTTTCTTGATTTGTTCCTTTTTAATCGACATTTGCTTTTGTCCTTTTATATGTGGATTATACAAAATCCTGTATGATTCTGATAGCTGAATTCTCTAGTTGAATGTGTCAAATTTATAGATATCTCGTGGGAATGTGTTCTTTAAAATCATTCTGTTCATCGGCGAGGGAAAGAAAACCTGGCTGAATATCAAAGAAAGCACAGATTTCACGGCAGCTCTGGCTGACGAAGCCCATGTGGAGGCTGCCGCCAACTGATGTTACGAATACAGCTGAATCAAAAAAGAAGTCAGAACTGTCTGTTTCCCGACAATCCTGACTTCTCTTTTTACTGTTTTGCTTTGACAGCACGGAGTTCAATATAACCTCTCTCCCCTCTGGGCTCCAGCTGAGTCCGGGGATTCTCATCATCCCAGACAAAGCCGATGACGGAGGGATCATAGCGATTCATGGAATGCTGCACTGCCATGATGGCCTGGCAGTAATCCTCCTCCCGGAAAGGTTCGCCCTGGAACATGAGATAATCGGCAGCAGGAAGAGTAATCACATCAAAGCCCTCCGGCACAACACCGTTATAATCCAGCGGAACTTCTACTCCCTGTACATAGATGGAAGTGTCTGGTTTCCTGTAACGTTCCGGCAGCCACAGACATACGGGCTCCCCACAGAGAGAATCCATACTGGTCAGAATACCCCATACATCACAGCCCACTTCCTCACAATAGGGGAAATAATTTTCTGCCTGAATTCCCCGTTTAAGAATAACCTTTCTTGCTTCTTTGTGGATAACCTGAACAAATACATTCTGTACATTTTCCATATCGATCTGCTCCTTTCGCAATTCTCTGAATTTAACACCATAGGGAGTAAAAAGCGGAAGCGGGAGCGGCGACAGTGCATATTCTTTCGGATTGCAGCCGAACATCCGATGAAATGCCCGGGTATAGCCATCTACACTGCCAAATCCCAGATCCATTGCCACATCAATGATCCGGCAATCTTCATTTTTCAGCCGCAGAGCAGACTGAGACAGCCGCATACGACGGATATATTCAGCAGGGGTCAGTCCCGTGTGTTCCCGAAACAACCGATGGGAGTGAAAAGGAGAAAATAAGGATACCCTTGCCAAATCAGACAGAGTAATCTCCTTTTCCAAATGGTCTGCAATGTAGTCCTGCATCCGCTGTACAGCCAAAATCTGTTCCTTCATACTTCTTACCTCCTGACACACATATGATATCAAAGGAGCTTTCTCATTTCTCGACATTCTTTGCTATGAGTTCTCTGAATAATCTGCCCTCTTCCAAAATCCAGTTTATTTTCTTTTCGGATTACCTCATGACCTCGCTCTTTCAGTGAATTTGCCAAATCTTCCGGGAAATCCGGTTCTACTTCCACAATTTTATCCCTGATCCACTGCCAGCGGGGAGCATCCAATCCTGCCTGCGCTGCCAGGGGCTGACTGGTACAGACCATTCCTTTTTTCCATAAACCAGGCTTCGCCTGGAAGGGTATTCGTAAGTGAATGGATTCATAAATAACTCCTTTCGGCACATGGTATGTTTGAACTGCTGCAGCAGTTATGACTGTTATTTCTGTTATCGTTATTCTAACTTTCTTTTCCGATTTTCACAATAAAACATTTCCATCCGGATGCGGCAGAATTCAGTTTACAAATCCCCGCAGCCACAGATCATATGGTTTGTTTTTTGCTCTAACAACAAAATCCCTGCACAGAAAACTGTACAGGGACCTTGAAAAAAGATATAGGAAGAACTATTTATGCGGTTGCTGCACCGCCGGTTCTCTTGGATACGATCATTTTCTGGAACAATATAACTGCTGCACCGATAACGATACCGGCAATATCCGTTACCAGGGAACTGGTAATCAGCAGGAATGCTCCAACAAGCATAACCACTCTGATAATCGGATTTACTTTGGTATACAGGAAACCTTCCGTTGCTGCACTGATAAGGAAGACACCGACACATGCGGTAGCTGCAACACGAATTCCGTCTATCAGGGAAGTATTCAGAAGGAGAAGTTCGGTGTTGTATACGAACATATACGGTACGATGAAACCTGCCAGTGCCAGTTTTACCGCTGTAAATCCGGTCTTCATGGGATTGCCTCCGGAAAGTCCGGCTGCTGCAAAGGCTGCCAGCGCAACAGGAGGAGTCAGGTTTGCAAACATTGCGAAGTAGAAGCAGAACATATGAGCTGCGATGGCAGGGATACCCAGTTCGATCAGAGCGGGAGCTGCGATGGTAGCGGTGATCAGGTAAGCCGGAATGCTGGGAAGACCCATGCCCAGGATCATGCAGGTTACCATGGTGAACAGCAGGGTCAGCAGCAGGCTCTGGCCGCCCAGTTTAATGATGGCACTGGCCATATTCAGAGCGAAACCGGTAAGACTGCAGACACCAATTACGATACCAACACAGGCACAGGCAACAGCAACAGAAACCGTGGATTTTGCGGCTGCGATAAAAGCATCCAGAATATCTGTCAGACTCATGCGGCTGCTGGGACGAAGCTCAGCGATTACGATGGTGAACAATACCGTAAGGAAAGCACCCTTAATTACAGTAAATCCACTGAAGAACAGCATATAAAGCAGGAAAACGATGGGGATCAGCAGATGACCGGAACGTTTCATAACTTCGCCAACTTTGGGAAGCTTATCTTTGGGAAGACCTTCCAGATGTTCTTTGGAGGCACGAAGCTGAATCTGAATAATGATCCCCAGGTAATAAATCAAAGCCGGAATCGCTGCACTGACAATAATTACACTGTACTTAACGCCTAAAGTTTCAGCCATGATGAAAGCAGCAGCACCCATGATGGGGGGCAGCAGCTGGCCGCCAACGGAAGCCGTGGCTTCTACTGCACCTGCAAATTCTTTGGAATAACCGGTTTTTTTCATCAGCGGAATGGTGAAAGCACCAGTGGTAACTACGTTAGCAATGGCGGAACCGTTGATACTTCCCAGGAAACCGGAAGCCAGTACGGAAACCTTAGCAGGACCACCCTTGGAATGACCGGCAATGGCATTGGCAATATCATTAAAGAAAGCACCCATGCCGCATTTGTTCATTACTTCACCAAATACGATGAACAGGAAAATATAAGTGGAGGCTACATTTACGGATGTACCATATATACCCTCCGTGTTGGAGAAGAGATGACCAATCAGTTTTGTCCATCCATAACCTCTGTGTTTGAAGATACCGGGAACGTTAATGGGAATCAAACCATTTTTGGCTCCCATGAGGGCGTAAATCATGAAGATCAAGCCGAGTATCGGAAGAGTAATACCACTGATCCGGCGAGCGGCTTCCATTACCAGAAGAATCAGGATGGTACCGAAAATAACATCCAGCTGGTTGGCAGAACCTACACGATCAATAATGCCCAGATAGTTTGTCCACATATAAATCGGAATTGCTGCGGACAGCGCCATCAATATGTAATCATAAAATGGTATTTTCGTTCGGCTGGCTTTCTTGCTTGCCGGATACATGGCAAAGGCAAGAACCAGAATCATTCCTACATGAAGGGAACGATGTTTCAAAGTCTCAGGCATTACATAGCCGGAGGCATACAGTAAATGATAAAACGTAACGATCAGGCAAACTACTTTAAATACTTTGTCGATCACCGGGTTTACAAACGATCTTGTTCTTGATTCTTTATCAAATTCTTCCAGAACCTGTGCACCGTCCACAGCAGGTTCCGGTGCTTCGGTCATTTCTTTTTTCTTTTTTAATTCTTCCATAGCAATATCCTTTCTCAATGCTGCTTCCTTCACAGTTCCTCTCTTCGATTAATCCGATCTTTCTTCCTTATTTTATTATAAGATTGATCCGATCTCTCTGCTCCATATCCGGCCCGGTGATAAATACCTCCCCATTTACGGCTATCCATTTCAGCTGAGTCGTAGAATGGATCCAGTTGAATTCAGCAAAGCTGCTCCCCTTAATATTCTCCATATAAATGAGCCCATCCTCATATCGATAAGTACAATCCATCTCCGCCGGGATTCCGGCTCCGAATCCGCCTACCGCAATCCGATCCAAATCAAAGGTTCCGTCTTCCCGGATTATGTAATACTCATTCCAGGTCACATGCTCAAAAGAGTGCTCCCATCCAAAGGAAAGCTCATCTCCTGCTTTTACCGGAACCCGGCTGTACACCGTATCGGAAACCTGGCTGGATATGACAATGTTTTTTGTCCCTTTTGTCCCATGTCCGGCTGCGAATACAGCCGTGACTGCCATTACACAAATGAGCAGGAGGACTGCCGGTAAAGCAAATCGTTTATTTACTCGCTTCATTCAGCAATCCTCCTTTCATTGCTTCATTTGCTCCTCAGTCCATCGGATGACTGAGAATTAGTTTTTGAAGAGGGTACGAATCGGATAACATTTCAGTTATATTATATTCTTTTATTCATTCTGTGGAGTTTCATATCCATGATCCTGCCAGAACTTAGCAGCACCGTCATGCAGCGGGATCTTAACATCTTCAACACCGAAGGAAATATCAATGTTCTTATTTGCTGCGTTATGGCTGGCTTTGATCGTATCAATGTTATCGAAGATGCATTCCAGCATATCGTAAACTACGTCATCACTCAGATCAGAGTTAACCAGCATAATGTTGTAAACGAATACAGACTCAATATCTTCTGTGTTATTGTAAGTATCTGCCGGGATTACTGTGGGAGAGAAGAAAGGATATTTCTCTACCAATGCGTCTCTGCCGGCACCGTCGATGGGAACGATAACCATGTCATAGCTCGTTGCCAGCTCGGTTACGGTACCATTGGGAAGACCGGAAGTAACAAATGCGGCATCGCACTGTCCGTTCTTCATCTGTTCAATTGCTTCTCCGTAGGACAGATAGTCAACTTCACTGTCTTCATAGGACATACCGTATGCTTCGTAAATCATTCTTGCATTCAGCTCAACACCGGAGTTCGGTGCACCAACACCTACCTTCTTGCCTTTCAGATCTTCTACACTCTTGATACCGGTTCCTTCCACCGTTACCAGCTGTACGTAGTTGGGCCACAGACGCATCAGTGCTCTCAATTCCGGATTCGCACCTTTTTCTTCATAAGCACCAAATCCTTCATATGCCTGCATTACGGAGTCCTGCATGGCGATGGCGATTTCTGCATCGCCATTTATGATCATGTCAATGTTCTCTGCGGAAGCACCCGTTGCCTGAGCACTGGTCTCATATCCGGCTGCTTTCAAAGCCTCTGCAAATGCACCACCGATGGGGAAGTAAATACCACTGGAAGGTCCGGTTGCTACCGTAACAAATTCATTTCCGCGATCTACAGCACTATCCCCTGCTTTGTTTTCTGTCTCTGCATTGTTTGCTGCCGGAGCCTCTGTTGCCTTACTGCTGCTTCCGCCGCAGGCTGCCAGGGATACTGCCATTGCCAGGGTCAATCCCATTGCCAACAATTTTCTGAATTTCTTAAACTTCATACCTTTTCCTCCTACTCTTTTCTATATTTCGTAATACCGTTTCTGTATTTCTATGGCAACATTGTAAATTAATAGAAGTATTCAGTCAATGGAACCGGCGTGAACTGCGAAAAGGGGTACCTGAAGTGCAATTTCCCCTGCATCAACGGCAGCAAAAAAGGGGCATCTGCCTTTTTTACAACAAAAACAGCAGAAACTTCCAGGGAACGTAGAAATTTCTGCTGTTTCTATACGGTTTATACTATTTTTTCTTCTGATTTCGTATCTGCCTGAATATCTGCCTTTTACTCAAACAAATGCCTTAATACTTTGATCTGCTGCCGCCCTACGGGCAGAGGATTCTTTTCAAATCCCTTCAGCTTCACTGCATATCCATTACTATAGGAAGGGACCAGTTCTTTCACATAAGCCAGATTGATCAGAAAGCTCTTGTGAATCCGAAAGAAATCAAATTCTTTCAGCCGTTTTTCATAATACCCCAGGGATTCGGTCTCCTCATAGCAATCTTTCAGGGTGTGGATTCTGCAGATTCGGTTTTCCGTCTCGATATAAACAATATCTTTGACACTGATGACCTGCATACTGTTAGGTCCCTGTACCATGATCCGATTTCTGGGAACTGCTGCATTTTTCTTTTCCCCATGCTCCATGGCACGCCCCAGGGCAATCTTGACCCGTTCCAGATCAAAAGGCTTCAATAAATAATCGACGGCTCCCAATTCAAAGGCTTTTACGGCATATTCCTGGTAGGCCGTGGCAAATATGATTGCAGTATCCGGACATTTGCTTTTGATGAGAGATGCCAACGTCGTTCCATTCATACTTCCCAGACTGATATCTACAAAACAAAGATCCGGCTTTTCTGTTTCCAACAATTCCAGCATCTGTTCTCCGGAGGATGCCTCCAGATACTCTGCATCCGGCTGACACACATGAAGAAGGTATAAAAGCTCACTTCTGGCCGGTCTTTCATCATCAATTACTGCGATTTTCATATATTCACCCCCATTCACCAAATTCTTTTCTCCGTCATTGCCATTCCGAATTCTCAGGATTCAGGAATCCACACACGAACCTGGGTCATATCATCCTGATGACTCACCTGCAGTCCGGATTCCGGTCCAAAAATTCCTGTCAGTCTCTTATGGACATTGATAAAGCCAATTCCTTTCTGCACTCTTTCTCCGCCGTGAAGACTCTCGACAACAGCCTCCGGAATGCCGGGACCATTATCCAGGATATCGACCGTAACACCCTGATTCTCTCTATAAACATGAATCTTTACCATTCCCCTCTCTCTGGTCTTGGCTCCATGTTTCACGGCATTTTCCACCAAAGGCTGCAGAATCAAATTCGGAACCTGTACCGACATTGCCTCCGGATCCAAATCAATTTCCACTTTCAGACGCTCTTCAAACCGGGCTTCCTCCAGCATCAGATATGCTTTCACATGGGATATCTCCTGTTCCAGTGGAATCATCGTATCTGCCTCCTGCAGACTATTCCGGAAATAAGTACTCAGAGCCAGCAGCAGTTCACGGGCTTTCTCCGGTTTCTCCCGGCAAAAGAAGGAAATCGTATTCAGCGCATTAAACAGAAAATGAGGATTTATCTGTGCCTGCAGTGCCTGCAGTTCTGCTTTTCGCCGCAGATCTTTCTGTTCATCCAGTTCCGCTATCTTCATATAGGTAGAAAACAGAGAAGCAAGACCTTTAATGAAGGCGATATCGGCCCGATTGGAATAATCATCTTTCTTCCCCAAAATTACCAGCTGATCGATTTTCTTTTCTCCTACAGCAATATCTTCAATATAGACCACATACTGATTTCGAAGATTCTGAAAAGGATCTCTTGGAACTGGCTCTGTTTCCTCTGATAAAGACAGATTGTCCTGGGGAATATCTCTCACAAATTTCCCATCCGATGTATACCTTCCGGTATTCCCCTTGATCACACATCCCGTGATGTCAATTCTTTTAAAGGCGTCGGTTCGGGCAAGAAATTCATCGCCCCGTATAATGGCCGCACCGGCATACTGGGTCTCTTCCATCAAAATATTTAAAATGTGTTTTGCTTCTCCGAAAAGATCGCCGTTGTTTTTCAGATAAGGAATACAGCGCTCCGCAATACGAAAAGAATCGGAAATTCTCACCGCTACCCGACTGTCAGCCTGTTCAAATGTATCTTTCAGAATACCAAATACAAGAATCATACCCAGAGGATTTATAAAAATCATGGAAGGTGAAATCTGAGCAATGATATGCAAAGCCTGATCCATGGGGCGGGCCATGAGATAAATCAATCCCATATGCATGATTTCCATACTCATGGTAATCAAATAAATCTCAATAGCTCCATAATTCATGCGATGTTTCTTTTTGTACCAGAGAAAAGAGCCAAATACTCCCTGGAGCAATGTAGCCAGGACACAGGGCGGCGTGGTGATCCGTGCAGGATCTCCCAGATATCGGTGAAGAGCTCCCATCACCGACGCAATCGTTCCTGAAATCGGACCGCCCAACATGCCTGCGGAAAGGGCACCAATGACCCGGGCATTGGGAATAGCCGTTTTTGTCTGAAAACCGATAAAATTTGATACCATACAAAATGCGCCCATCAGAATTCCCAGATAAACCCGGTTCATAATATCTCTTCTCCGGGACTCTGTCGCCGTGAGGCCTGTCATCTCACGATTCAGAATAATACGCTTCACAAAATCCAGTTTTGTCATGACGTATGCAAGGACTACCAGCATACAAATATTAAAGCCTGTACTAACAAAAACATCCTCAATCATAAGTAATCCCCCCACTTCTACTATTCTAAACATTTTTTTGGTGATTCGCAACCTTTCACCATTCAATTTTCGCATTTCATGCAAATAATATTGGAATTTTCGAATAAATTTGCTATGCTTCTTCCAAAGAGTAGAAAGGAGTATCCTTATGAAACTGATTACCTACCGCATTAATAAAAAGGAATTCGTAGGGATTGTATCCGGTGACTTGAAACAGGTGACACCAATTCAGGCACTTGGTTTTCCCTATGTTTCCATGAATGAACTGATCGAAAAAGCTTCCCCGGAAGAACTGGTCAGCCTGGCTGCTGCTGCAGATCAGACCACACCGGAAACTCTGCCCTACGCAGATATCGAACTTCTCGCCCCGATCCCCGTCCCCAAACAGGATATTCTCTGCCTCGGCGTCAACTATATGGAGCATGCTTATGAATCTGCCCGCTATAAGAAAGAGGATTTTAACGGAGAGCGGCCTTATCCCGTATATTTCTGCAAACGAGTCAATGAATGTACTCCGGACGGCGGAATCATCGACGGACACTGGGATATCCAGGAACGCCTGGACTACGAAGTAGAGTTGGCGGTAATTATCGGCAAAGATGCCAGAAACGTGAAAAAAGAAGATTCTTACGATTACATTTTCGGCTACACCATCGTCAACGATGTGAGTTCCCGGGATCTGCAGACACGCCATAAACAGTTTTATTTCGGCAAAAGCCTGGATACCTTCACCTGCATGGGGCCCTGGATTGTCACAAAAGATGAAATATCCTCTTTCCCGCCTTCCCTGGATATTATGTCAAAAATCAATGGGGAACTTCGCCAGAACAGCAACACAAGCAACATGATTTTTGATATTCCCTATATTATCGAGGAGCTTTCCGCGGGCCTGACTCTGAAAGCAGGTACGGTGATTGCCACCGGCACCCCCTCCGGCGTGGGTATGGGTTTTACTCCTCCCAAGTGGATGAAACACGGCGATGTGGTGGAATGCTGTATTGAAAAGATTGGTGTGCTTAAGAATAAAGTCGAATAGAATCCATTGGTTATTAATGCACAAAAGCCGGAGAAGTTATTTTTTAATCCTCTGGCTTTTCTGCATTTTTTTGTTCGAAGCTGTCTTGCAGGCACGAAATCCGGAATCTTACCGGTTTTCACAGCAGGCTTCTTCATGGTATCCTCATAGCAGAATCTGCTTTCTCACAAGACGGCATCCCTCTGCCATCATCGGATACTGTCTCCGGCTAGCATCTTGTTCTCGTTGGATCTATACAGTCGTTTATCCATAATTCTCTTTCCTTTTCTTTCTAAATACGGATTTTAACAGTTACCCATATCGTTTCCCTAATATCCTTCCTCTTAATGCCTGTATCTTATCGCTGTTCCGCTTTTCCCGATAGGCGTTTTTTTCAGCAGATTGTGTCATATTATCAGATGTTATCCATCGAAGAGAGACCGGACAGTCCTTACCTCTCGCTTTCCTACTTCAGCGGCAGCAAGATGTGAGCGGTCACGCCTCCCTCATCATTTTCCGTGTAGGACAGGCCATATTCCCTTCCGCACAGCAGCTTAATCCTTTTCTGGACATTAAGGATACCGATGCTGTTGCCGGTGAGTTTCGGAGCCTGCTGGGCGTAGGAATGAAGCATTTCATCAATGGCGTTTTTTCTGCCTTCGGTAAAGCCGCTGCCCGTATCCCGGACGAGGATTTCCAGCCTGTCTTTCCCGATCTGCCTGGCAGAAATCTTGACTTCTCCCCTATAGCCTTTGTTCTTAAGACCGTGGAGCAAACTGTTTTCTACAATAGGCTGGAGAATAAAATTCGGTACCTGGGCGCCCCCAAGATCCGGATCCATGTCGTATTCGCACCGAAGCTCCGGATATCGGTAACACATCAGCTCCATGTAAGCCTCCAGCAGTTCCATTTCGTCATCCAGAGACACCATAGGACGATCCACCTTGACACTGAGCCGGAAAAAGTCCACCAGACGCATCAGAAGATCTGCTACTTTGGTGTCACCATTCAGTTGGGCCTGAATACGGATAGTATCCAGGGTATTATAGAGAAAATGGGGATTGACCTGACTTTTCAGATAAAGCATGGACATCTTCTGCTCCGTCAGCTCTGCCCGCAGTGCCTCCGGATTTTCCAGCGTCAGATAGAAGGACAGCGTCATCAGGGTAATGCCCATGCCGCTGATGAGCCAGGTGTGATGCAGACCCTGCAGAACACAGACAGTAAACTCAATGACAAGGGCGATTCCGATGGCAGTTTTTTTCTTTTTGTCGATCTGCTTCCGATTCACTGCCATAAGTCCGGCACAGAGCAGAAGATAAAAGACCACTGCCCCATAGGGAACCAGCATATATGGCCCGGAGGAATAGTTTCCCGCCGATGTCACCGTATAGGAAATCGGCAGCAGAAAATTGCCCATTTCAGCCAATACTAAAAAAACCCTGGCAGGCCAATCCAGGCAGCGAGACTTACCGGTCTCCGTCTCTACCAGAATGGCAATATACTGATAGAACAGATAGATCACCAGCACCATGGTGCCAAGAAACAGTCTGTGAACCGCATCGTTCAAAAATCCCGGCACGATATCCAGATGATGCACGGTATAGACAGTGATACCGTCCAACATCAGATGCACCAGCACAGTAACCAGCAGCCAGGAAAAAGTTCTGTGCAGCGGCGCATTCTCTTTCTCGGCTGAAAAATAAATATAGGCTACAAATCCAAGCACCAGAAATAAGGCAATTTCCATACGCAGCATAGCGATTCCCCCTCTTATTCTTATTGTTAGGCTTCCATCCCAACTAAACCGTCAGAATCTTCCGACTAGGGAAGAGAATCGGTCTGTGCGTTCCAGACAGAGGTTTCGACCTGATCGGTTTTCAGAATCACCTGGCTGATCTCACCCTGGATCGGAATCGTAATATCAAAGTCACCGGTCTCAAAGAAACCAAACACAGCACTGAAATGAAATCCTACGTAGAGCACGTTATCCTGCTCTTTCGCATAGTAACCGCAGAAACCACTCGGAAACGAACCGGGATAGGTTCCTTCGATATGAACGCTCTTCTCATTCACTTCCAAATTCGTAATCACTGCTCCCTGACAGGCATGGAATCCGGCAATCTTCCATCCGTAACGGCCGACAAAAAAGATCGCCGTTAATATCACTGCAATCATCAGAAGTGCAATCCCTGCTTTTTTTAATGCTTTCATTTTCTGTTCTCCTCCTATCCGATAGAATCCATGTCCGAAGAAGCATACTCTGCCCCTTTCTGTCGGATCTTGCCAAAGTCAACGCCTTAAAACGACAGAAATACTCTCACGAATTGATTTCTTTTCTATTACTTTCTCCTTTAAGAATTCTATTTTTTGTGTATGTTGTATATTATTTTCATTAACACCTATATTTTACAAGAATGCTCTGGCTGCAGATAGACATTTTCTTCATCTCTATGTGTTCATTTTATAGATACGCCCCAGTGATATGATCTCCTTACCTGTGTGAAGATGATTCCCTACTGCCGTCCTTTTCCCTTTTCGCATCGGCAAAAAGCAAAAAGAATATCAGACATCCACCTGAAAAAATATCTCTGTCTAGAAAAGGCCAGCAGGCATACGTATCTTACCTGCTGACCTTTTGTCTGGTCCTTTTGTATTGATTTTATGTACACAGCGCAATTACAGAACAAGCGAAGGTGCAGAATAGACTCTTGCCTTCAGTTCACTGTTCAGCATGTACAGGCTGCGGGCATCATCACCGAACAACTCCATTTTCATGATCTGGTCCGAGGAATTTTTCTCCTCTTCGCCCTGTTCCTTAATAAACCAATCCAGGAACTGAGTCGTACGGTAATCATTCACCTCCTGAGCCGCTGCATAAATGGCATTGATCAGAGAGGTAACATACTTCTCATGTTCCAGTCCTGCTTTCAATGGATCCATTAAGGTCTCGAATGTTTTATCCGGCTTAGCGATGGCCTCCAAGGTCACTTTTTCACCGTTGTTCTGCAGATACTGATACATCAGCATGGCGTGGTCCTGTTCTTCCCGAGCCTGGATTTCATACCAGTTTGCAAATCCATCTAAACCCTTCTGGGAATAGAAGTTTGCCATATCCAGATAGAGATATGCGGAATAGAATTCTTTGTTGATTTGATCATTCAATAACGCTGCAACCTTTTCGTTCATGATTATACCTCCGTATATTTTGATAATATTCGTAGAGATGCCGTTGGTTAGTGTTCACTCACTTATGTAGTATAACACTCTGGGGAAATAATTCAAGATGCATTTTATAATTAACACCAGATGTATATATGACTGAAATAAAAAGTTCATTTTTGGAAGATAATGGAAGTCGTTAAGTTAAATGTAAAAGCCTTATTTGATACCGTACTGTAAGAATAGCCAAGGTCAATGCTTGCACACGCCTTTCTTGAACAACAGAATCAAACCGGCAGCTTTGAGTTTGTTTTCCTCCAGAGGCTGCCCCGAAAGAATCTCTGTTCTCCCTTTTTTGTGTGAAGAGACGACTTTTTTCACCGCAAAAGCTTTGCGGATCTCATCATTCACCTGCAAGCTTTTCTATATTTACCATTCTGCCTGCAGTTCATATACCCGCAGGAGCCGCTTTCTCTTCTTCCCAGACGGTTGACTTCAAATATAAATCATGATATATTAATAATAATTAGGTACCTCTTAAAATTACAATTTTGGGTTTTTGACGTTTTTTTTGCCGGAGCATACGTTTTGAAAAGTCCGCAATATACATAGTATTCCGGACTTTCAAATACTTTTGTGGAACAAAATTTCTCGCCCCAAAACATAAGAGTTTTTTTAGAGGCCGCCTATTATTACAAAAAGACTGATGAAAAACAAAAAGTGCTGATCGGCTTTGCTCAGCCAATCCGGCAGCATCGCAAATCGTAATTGAACAAAATCGCTGCGCGATGGCCTGCCAAGGCTGTAACGCAGCGATTTTGTTCAATTTTATTTTTCCGGTTTACTGGGGGAAACCGGTCAGCAACAAACAAAATAGAGAGAGAGGTATCCTTATGGCAATTTACAAGTGCAAAATCTGCGGCGCGATTTATGACGAGGAAAAAGAGGGAAAGCCCATCTCCGAGCTGACCTGCTGCCCGGTCTGCAGACTGCCGGTCTCCAATATGGAGCTGGTTCCTGCCGCCGGTGCGGAGGCGGCTCCGAAGTCCTATGGAGGCTCCCTGGACTATGACAGCGCCACCGCCCGTCAGGATCGGTCCAGCCGCTACATGGCGGAAATCCATGAAATGGCAGTGACCGGAAAATCCATCGGCGGCTCCATGAGTACCCAAATGCCCATGCCCAACTGGGATGATATCCTGCTGCTGGGCGCCCAGCTCAATCCACCTCCCCTGAATGACGGAGACTTCGTGGATACGCGTACGGTCATCGGCAAGCACGCAAAGCGGCCCATGGTGCTGGAGAATCCTGTCTACATCTCCCACATGTCTTTTGGCGCACTGTCCAAAGAGGTGAAGGTCGCCCTGGCTAAAGGCTCGGCCATGGCAAAGACCGCCATGTGCAGCGGCGAGGGCGGAATTTTGCCGGAGGAGAAGGAAGCGGCATACAAGTACATATTTGAGTATATCCCCAACAAGTACAGCGTAACTG
>JAQXIM010000081.1 GCA_029007785.1 Clostridiales bacterium
TGTACGGCGGTCTGGGACAGAACTTTATGAACCCTGCTCTGGCAGCGAGATGTTTCCTTTTGATTTCTTTTGCCGGAATCATGACGAATTTCCCTGCTGTACCGGCAGATGCTGTTTCTTCCGCAACTCCTCTGGCTGTTATTAAGAGCGGCGAAGGAAATGCTGCACTGTTTGATATGTTCTTTGGTCTGACTTCGGGAACCATCGGTGAGATTTCCGCCTTCCTTCTGATTCTTGGCGGTATCTATCTGATTGTACGTAAAGTAATTACCTGGGACATTCCCGTTGTTTATATTGGAACCGTTGCAGTTTTCATGTTCCTGTTCGGTACCAATCCTTTTGATCTTACATACACTGCACAGGAACTGTGCGGCGGCGGTCTGATGCTGGGAGCTTTCTTTATGGCTACCGATTATGTAACCAGCCCCATCACTCCCAAGGGAAGAATTCTGTATGCTTTTGTTATCGGATGTCTGACCGGAATTTTCCGAACCTTCGGTAATGCAGCAGAGGGTGTTTCCTATGCAATCATTCTTGGAAATATTATGGTTCCGTTGATTGAAAGAGTAACACTTCCCAAAGCTTTCGGAAGGGAGGGCAAGTAAATGCAGAAGAGTGAAAACAACATTGTAAAAAATGCTCTGATTCTTTTTATCATTGCTGTTGTGCTCAGTGCTCTGTTGGGAATTGTCAATCAGCTGACAAAAGACAGAATCCTGGAGCAGGAAGCAAAAACAAAGAGTGATGCTTATAAAGCTGTTTATACGGAAGCAGTATCCTTTGATGCGGATGAGGCACTGACTGCAAAAGTGGAAGCAGCTGCTGACCTTATGTCAGAGATCGGCAATTCTTCTACCATCGATGATGCACTGGTAGCAACCGATGCTTCCGGTAATGCACTGGGTATTGTTGTAAATGTTACTTCTCCGGAAGGTTATGGCGGAGATATTAATCTGTCCATCGGTGTATCGGCAGATGGAACCTTGACTGGTATGAAAGTGGTATCCAACAGTGAGACGGCTGGTTTAGGTGCCAACTGTACGAAAGATTGGTTCCAGGATCAGTTTGCGGGAATTCAGGCAAATGAGATTGTATACAGCAAGACCGGTAAATCTGCTGATAATGAAATCGATGCCATTAGTTCTGCAACCTTCACTACGTCTGCTTGTACATCTGCGGTAAATGCTGGTCTGGCATTTGCCTATGATTACCTGGAACTGAACTAGGAGGGATAGAAGATGAAAAATAAGTATATCAATGCGATTTATAATGGACTTATTAAAGAAAATCCCACCTTCGTTCTGATGTTGGGTATGTGTCCTACCTTGGCAGTAACAACATCTGCCATCAACGGTATCGGAATGGGTCTTTCTACCACGGCTGTTTTGATGATGTCCAATCTTTTGATCGGATGTCTGAGAAATATTATTCCTGACAAGGTTCGTATTCCTTCCTATATCGTTATTATTGCTTCGTTTGTAACAATCGTTCAGCTGCTGCTCCAGGCTTTTGTACCTTCTGTATACAGTGCTCTGGGTATTTACATTCCGCTGATCGTAGTAAACTGCATTATCTTCGGTCGTGCCGAAGCATTTGCCAGCAAGAATTCCGGTCCGTTGTCTTTCTGTGATGGTATTGGTATGGGTCTTGGTTTTACCTGGGCCATCACTGTAATCGGTCTGGTCCGTGAATTCCTTGGTGCCGGAACTCTGTTTGGTATTGAAGTACTGACTAAGATTCCCGGATTTGAACCGATTGCTATCTTTATTATGGCGCCGGGTGCTTTCTTTGTTCTGGCAATTCTGACTGCATTGCAGAATAAATTCAAAGCTCCCAGTGCAACGAATACGGATACCGGATGTGACAGTATTGCCTGCGGCGGTAATTGTGCAGCCTGCAGCGGAAGCGTATTTGTAGCGAATAAAGAGCTTCTGGACAAGGCAAAAGCAGAAGAGGAAGCTAAAAAAGCTGCGGAAAAGGCTGCAAAAGCTGCTGCTGCAAAGGCCAAGAAAGAAGCCGAAGCTGCTTCGAAAACTGAGGAATAGGAGGAGAAGGATAAACTATGTTCATTAAAGCGATTCTGATTTTATTATCTGCTGCTCTGGTAAATAACGTACTCCTCAGCCAGTTCCTTGGTCTGTGTCCCTTCCTTGGCGTATCCAAGCAGGTTGAGACTGCTGCCGGTATGGGAGCTGCCGTTATCTTTGTTATTACCATTGCATCTGCAGTCTGCAGTGCAATTTACCTGGCTGTTTTAGTACCCATGGATCTGACATACCTGAATACCATCGTGTTTATTCTGGTTATTGCCGCTCTGGTACAGCTTGTTGAAATGGTTCTGAAGAAATTGATGCCCAGCCTTTACAAGGCACTTGGTATCTATCTTCCTCTGATTACTACCAACTGCGCTGTTCTTGGTGTTGCTCTGAATAACGTACAGAATTATACCGATCACGTTATGTTTTACTCCATCGTAAACGGTCTTGGTTCTTCCATCGGATTTACCATTTCCATTGTTCTCATGGCAGGAATTCGTGAAAGAATTGCTACCAATGATATCACCAGTTCCTTCCGTGGTATGCCTATCGTTCTGGTTACCGCCGGTTTGATGGCCATCGCATTCTGCGGATTTTCCGGTGTCATTTAGATTAGGAGGAGTCAAATATGAATATGGGTGCAGTATTACTGGCTATCGTAGTAGTCGGTGGTGTTGGTTTGCTGATTGGACTTCTGCTTGGTGTTGCCGGTAAAAAATTCGAAGTAGAAGTAGATGAAAGAGTAACAAAAGTAAGAGAGCATCTGGCAGGAAGCAACTGCGGCGGCTGTGGTTTTGCCGGCTGCGATGCCTGTGCAGAGGCTATGGTTGCAGGAGATGCCGCTCCCAGTGCCTGTGGACCGGCCGGAGCAGAAAATGCCAAGGCAATCGGTGAAATTCTCGGAGTCTCTGTTGCTGAAACAGAAAAGAAAGTTGCTTTCGTTAAGTGTGCAGGAACCTGCGACAAGACGGTAATGCAGTCCGAATACTTTGGAATTCAGGATTGTGTCAAAGCAGCTACCATGCCCGGCGGAACAGCAAAGGCATGCAGCTTCGGATGTATGGGAATGGGATCCTGCGTAAAAGCATGTCAGTTTGATGCGATTCATATTGTAAATGGTGTAGCAGTAGTGGATCACCCGGAAAACTGTACAGCCTGCGGCGCCTGTGCAAAGACCTGTCCTAAGAAACTGATCGAACTGGTTCCTGCAAAAGCAGAACATATGGTTCGCTGCAGCAATACCCAGAAGGGCAAGGAGGTCAAAGCGGTATGTGCTGCCGGATGCATCGGCTGCGGAATCTGTGTAAAACAGTGTGAATCTGATGCTGTTCAGGTGATCAATAATGTTGCTGTTATTGATCCTGCGAAGTGCACCAACTGTGGTAAGTGTGCTGCCAAGTGTCCGTCAAAAGTAATTAAATAGTTATGATTCAGCTGAAGAGGACGGATCCGGTATTCTTCCTTATTGAATGAATATCCGCCGTCCTTTGGCAGCTTGTCATATAGTATCAGCGGATTGATGCGCTGTCACCGTCTTTTTCCATCAAACATTGTGGCGTGAATCTGCAAACAAAAAGGGCGTCAGGTTCGGTCAAAAAATAGGGGAAAAGGAACAATTATTGATAATGCTTCAAAAAATTAACATTATTTAAATAGATTTTATCGATTGTTCATCAAATGAAAACTTACTTCTTTTGTAAGTCGTTGGAATATGGTAATATCGCATCATGAAGTGGCGCGGGAAATCTGCGTCGTTATGTAACTTGCAACTAAATAAAACCGAGGAGGAGAAAAATGAAAGTTGTAAAATGGTTAGACAAACACCTGGAAGAAATCATTCTTATGGTTTTGTGTGGCATCATGGCTTGTATCATGATGTTTCAGGTAATCATGCGTTACGCATTCAAGAATTCTTTGTCTTGGTCTGAGGAACTTACCAGATTCCTGTTTATCTGGTCTGCATTCCTGGCCATCAGCTACTGTATCCGTACAAGACTGGCTGTAAGAATTACTCTGGTTGTTGACGCGCTGCCCGGTAAGCTGAAATACATAATGCTTATCATTGTTGATCTGATTGAAGCTGCAGTATACGGCTTCATGGCACCTTACGCATACAGCTATCTGATGCAGACTATTACCAATGGTCAGCTGAGTACTGCAATGCGTATTCCTATGTGGATCATTTATCTGGCACCGCTGGTAGGATTCGTTCTGTCTGTTATCCGCAGTCTGCAGATGGTATATCTTGATTTCAAGGCAATGCAGTCTGTTGATACCGCTAAATAGGAAGAAGAGAGGAGATTAAGATATGTCACCTGCAGTATTATTTGCTCTGTTTATTGTGTGCCTGTTTGTATCCATTCCGGTAGCTTCTTCCGTTACGATTGCATCTCTGGCACCCAGTTTCTTTTCAAGTCAGTTTACGGTAATCAGTTTTATCCGTAACGCAGTAGAAGGTGTTAACTCCTTCTCTCTGCTGGCTATCCCGATGTTCATTCTGTCCGGTATTGTAATGTCCCGCGGCGGCGTTTCCAAAAAGCTGTTTGAGTTCTTTACATACTTCATCGGAAAAGTTCCCGGCGGTATGCCCTGCGCAGTTATCGTTACCTGTCTGTTCTACGGTGCTATTTCCGGTTCTGCACCTGCAACCGTAGCAGCAGTAGGTTCCATGACAATCCCGGTTCTGCTGAACCTTGGATATAAGAGAGAATTTACCGTTGCAACCGTTTGTGTAGCCGGTTCTCTTGGTGTTATTATCCCGCCCAGTATTCCTATGGTACTGTACTGTATGGCAA
This sequence comes from Clostridiales bacterium, assembly GCA_029007785.1. Taxonomy (GTDB): domain Bacteria; phylum Bacillota; class Clostridia; order Lachnospirales; family Lachnospiraceae; genus UBA3305. The sequence goes on from JAQXIM010000081.1 coordinate 4,832, forward strand.
ACTCGGAAGCTTCCGTTGGTAGAATGTTTACCGCCGGTATCGTTCCCGGTTTCCTGATTGCAGGCTGCCTGATGGTTTACGCAGTATTCTACTGCCTGAAGTTTGGTGAAGATAAAGAGAAAATCAACGCAGAAGTTGGTACTCTGAGAGAAAAAGGATTCGTTAAAGTATTCATCACCAGTTTCTGGGCTCTGCTTTCTCCCGTAATCATTCTGGGAAGTATCTACGGCGGTATCGCTTCTCCTACTGAAGCAGCTACCATTTCCGTATTCTATGCTCTGATCGTTGGTCTGTTCATTTACAGAACTCTGAAAGTTAAAGATATTCCTGCTATTCTGAAAGAGTCCGTTCAGACTTATGGCCCTCTGCTGTTCGTTCTGGGTTCTGCTGCAGCATTTGCAAAAGTTCTGGCTCTGATGCAGGTTCCGGTTATGATCTGTACCTGGATTACTACCACTTTCCAAAGCAAATTCCTTATCCTGCTTATCGTGAACGTATTCCTGTTCCTGGTAGGTATGGTAATGGACGGTGGTCCTGCTATTCTGCTGCTGACCCCCATTCTGTGGCCTATTGTTAAAGCCATCGGCATTAACGAGATCCATTTCGGTATCAACATGATCGTTAACCTGGCAATCGGTTTTGTAACACCTCCTATCGGAATCAACCTGTTCGTAGCAAGCCGTGTTGGCGAACTTCCGGTTATGGTTGTTGCAAAGAACGTTATGCCTTACATCGCTCTGTTCATTGTCGCACTGATTCTGATCGTAGTATTCCCTCAGATTTCTCTGTGTCTGCTGTAATAGAGAAGAAGTATTTAGGAAATAAAGAATTTTACAAAGAAATCCTAATTTAATTAACATTGAAGAAATGTGCAAAGTTTTTATTGCACATTTCTTCTGACTATGGTATGATTCGTTATGGAGTTTATCCATGCGATACATATAATTATTTTTAAGGAGGAAACCTAAAATGAAAAAGATGAGACGTGCACTTGTTCTCATGCTGAGCCTTGCTATGGCAGCTTCCATGGCAGCTTGCGGAAGCAGCTCCAAAGCTACCGAGGCTCCTGCAACTGAAGCACCCGCTACCGAAGCACCCGCTACCGAAGCTCCCGAAGCTGAAGCTACTGAAGCTCCCGATGCTGAAGCTGGTGCAATCAATACTGACAATGTTGGTGAGTATTCCTGGTTCCTGGGAACTGATAGTTCCGAAGATACCGTAACTCAGCTGTATGCTGAGAAATTCGCTGAACTGGTTAACCAGTACTCCGGCGGAAAGATGACCATCACCATTCAGGCTAACGGTACTCTGGGTTCTGACCAGGCTCTGTGTGAGTCCGTAAAGGCACAGGACGGCGTTAACTTTGTTGTACAGACCACTGCTCCTGAAGTAAACTTCATGCCTGAGCTGGCTGTATTCGATGCAGCTTGCGTATACAGCAGCATTGATGATGTTCGTAAAGCACTTGATGACGAAGCATTCATGGAAACCGTATCCGGCATCTACACCAAGGGTGGTTACAAACTGCTTGGTTATGCTGATCAGTCCTTCCGTGTACTGTCCACCAACACTGAAGTTGCTTCCATGGCTGACCTGAAGGGTCAGAAGATCAGAACCATGGAGAACAGCAACCACATTAAGTTCTGGACTGATTGCGGTGCTAACCCTACTCCCATGGCATTCTCTGAAGTTTACACTTCCCTGCAGAATGGTACCATCGATGGTCAGGAGAACCCTTACGAAGTTATCGCTGGTAACAAACTGTATGAAGTACAGAAATACATCGTTCCTACCAACCATCTGCCTCACATCCTGGCTCTGGTTACCGGATCTTCTCTGTATGACAACCTGAACGCTGATGAGCAGGCTGTTCTGGATCAGGCTGTTGTTGAAGCTAAAGCTTATGCTCGTGAGCAGGCTGACGCTCGTGTTGCTGATCGTGAAGCTACCATCACTGGTGGTGGAGCTACCATTTCTGAGTTCAATCAGGCTCTGTTCGATGAGATGCAGGCTGCAGCTCAGGGCGAATGGGATTCCATCAAGGGAGCTGTTGGCGAAGATCTGTTCAACGCTTACACCCAGTTTGCACAGTAATTATTGCTTGATTTAAAGCGGGAAAAGGGCGGACATCTGTCCGTCCTTTTTTCTAAAAAAAATCCTGAACTGAGAAGAGTTGTTTTCTTTTTTTCAGAAAAGTTGGAGAAAGAAAACAGCTGTTTTTATTTAAGGATGGAAGAAAGCTATGAAAGGAGACGAGAAAATGGAGGAGCAAAAGAAAAAAACTTTTGGAATCAGTGATCGGTATATGAGAAAACTTCACAAAGATATCGTACTGAATATTTTAATTATTCTGGTGTTTTTTATTCTGTTTAATATATTGTTTCAGGATCATCCAAACTATAATGTGATTCGAATCGTTTTAATTTTTGTTTTCCTTGTAATTGGAGTATTGGTAATTATTTCAGATTGGTATCGGGTTCAAAAATATGCCAGTATCTACTATAAAGTTACATCCAATTATTTGGAATACTTTGACAGTAAAAAAACGGTACAGTATCCGTGGAGTCATTTTAAGAAAGTAAGATTGGATAAAAACAAGATTTCCCTTGTTTTCCCTTACGAATTCCAGACCGAAGATGGGAATTTTTATCTGCACAAGCAGTTGGGTGAGCAGGAGATATTGATTCCAATGATTATCGAAAAGGTGCGTTCTTATGCAGAAATTGATCCCGAGATTCCGGATATCTTTCAGCCAAAGGATAGCTTGCTTGATGATATTAAACGGATGATCTGATAAACAAGATAAGCGGATTAATCAAAGGATAGACAAATCCTGAGTTGAGCAGTAAAATGAATTCAGGATTACTGAATGAACGGTTCAGAAAAAGGGCAGAATATGGAAGACTGCTCTTTTTCTATGAAAGAGAGGGAGAGATCAATTGCAGACAATACTTATAAAACTTATTTCCATGTTGTTTCCGGTGGCACTCGGATATTTTCTGAAAAGAGTCGGTTTCTTTGGACCGACGGATTATAAGATCCTGGCAAAAATTGCTATCAATATCACATTGCCTTGTACGGTAGTGGCTTCCTTTGCAGCTTTGGAATTAGATACCAGTTTGCTTGGTGTGACCGTATTTGCATTTATTCTGAACTGGATTGTTGCATTTTATGCGTGGATTACTTCTCATGGAATAAAGGATAAAAAGCTTCGTTGTATGGATATGTTCAGCGTAGTTGGCTTCAACATGGGAAACTTTTTGATTCCCTTTGCTCAGCAGTTTATGGGAAGTGCCGGCGTAGCAGTTACGGCCTTGTTTGATGCCGGTAATTCCCCCATGTGTACCGGTGGCCATTATATTTTTACGACCACAGTTGTAAACGTGGAGGGTAAAAAGACAACAATAAAAGATGTTTTAAGAAAACTGGCGTCTTCACCAGCTCTTCTGGTATATATTCTGATGATTGTTTTAATGGTTTTGGGAATTAAGATCCCAAATTCCATTGCCAGCATCTGTCAGTTGACTGGAAATGCCAACGCTTTTGTTTCTATGTTCATGATGGGATTGATGTTTGAGATTCGGTTCGATTCCCGGTATATGAAATCAGCAGCTTTCGTTTTAATTCGCAAATATGCCTTTGGAGCCGTAACGGCCCTGGTTGCTTACTATCTGCTTCCTTTTGACCTGCTGGTTCGACAGGTGCTTGTATTGATTGCTTTTGCACCCATTCCCAGTCTGGCTGCTATTTTTACGGAGAATGTCAAAGGTGATGTAGGTCTTTGCAGCTTTATTACATCCTGCTCCTTTATTATCAGCTCAGTTTTGATTACTCTTTTTGTTTTCCTGATGCATGTTGCATAAAAATTGAGAATCTATTATAATAACCGGAGAAGCCGGATGAGGTCGTTCATCCGGCTTTTTATCAATGTAGAGGTAAATGATAATCCAGATCAGGTTTGTTTTTCGGACAAGTTATGATTTGCCTGCATAAGTATATTCGGGAGGTAGGAATGGACAAAAGAAAAAGAGGCGTTCGTCACTTTTTTCATAATAAGAGTATATTTACAAAAACGCTCCTGATGCTCTTTTCCATGTCACTGGTTAGTGTAATTGTGATGTTTTTGTTAGTAAACTATATTGTCACGAAAAATCAGTCAACAAGAATTTATGATATGAGTGTATCTCAGCTGCAGCGGGCAGGAAGAGATATGGATACCAGATTGGTGCTTATCGAAAACAGTATGCAGCAGTTCCTCACCAACAGTGATGTTGTTTCATTGATGGAAAATCCGAACCAGAATGATATGGATCGGAATAATCGGGTGTTGTCATCTTTGACAGGTTTTGCCTATGATGAATCTCTGGTGAAGGCGACAACATTTTATCTGCCGACTACGGAACAGGTATACAGTTCTTATGGTTTTTGTATTCCTAAATCGGAAGCTGCCGATCAGACAGCCATTGATGCTTATTTGAACGTTCGTCAGGAGAGTCAGAGAGAAGAAGGGACTTCCGGTACCATTTGCTTCTTTTCAGAGGAACGATATTTTCTGGGGAGAGATTACTATGCACCGGATTTTTCCGGTGTCGTGCTCTTTGAAGTGGATTTAGCTCGCATGTCTCAGCTTCTGCATGGAGAAAAAGAGGAATGGCAGGAGTCTTATCTGGTAATGGACAAACAGTATAATTGTCTTGTTGGTGAAATAACAGATGCTGTTACCTGGGGAAACTTATCGGAAATGATTTCTCAGGAAGATTGGAGTGGCGAACAGGTTCACACGATTAGTGATTATTATATGTTTCAGTCAAATGAGACGAATTTGATATATGGTTTTCGTCAAGACGATGAAGGCGCAGTCATGGACTATCGAAGTGTCCCCCTTACTGTATTGCTTCCATTTTTTGCAGCATATGTCTGTTTCTCCATTTTTTATTCCTATTACATAACCAGGACCATTTATAAACCAATCAATCGTTTGATGCAGATTACGTCAGATGAAGAAGAACGAAGTGATCCGAAAAAGAAACGGAACAGTAATGAAATGGATTATCTGGAAATGGCCTTCCAGAATACATTGGGAGAGAATCAACAGCATAAAGAACTGTTGGCCAGTATTTCCCATGATATGACAGAGCAAATGTTTCGAAGTATCTTAACTGGTAAGACGGTCGATAATGCTTATATTACAAGTACGTTGGAGGGAATCGGACTGAGTGATTATCTCCATGGCCGATATATGGCAATGGCAGGAAGATTACTGATTGACAAAAACCGTGAACTAACGACAGTGGAAAGCGGTTTATATCAGAGAAGTCTGATAGGAATCCTGGATGAACTTGGCGGCGATGATTATATGATTACTCCCTTCTTCATTGATAAAGACATGCTGGCCGTTGTATGCTGTTTCCAGGAAGAGTCTTCCTTGATTAATATGAAGCACTGTATTACGGATATTGTAGATAGTGTAAATCAGTTCACGGATCATTTGCCTTATTCGGTTGTATTTGGAAAGGGGAAAGTCTGCAATGAAATTCCGGCTCTTAGAAACTCGTTTCAGGAAGCGGTAAAAGAAGTTCAGTATCTCTGTTATATTTCGGAGGAACCGGAGTCGGAAATGCCTGTTTTGGATAAAATGACAGATGATTACGATAAAAAATACTTTACGGAACGTGGCCGTCAGGTGGCAGAAGCAGCTTGTAAAGATCGACGGGAAAATGCGGAAAAACTGGCCTTTGCCATGGTTCATGAAATCAGCGAGTGCAGTGAAGAAAACAGAAAGATGTATCTTGAGGTAGTCGTTGATATTATGGTGGAGAAAATGCTGGAATCTCATATTACAAAAGATGAGATTAAAAAGATGCAGCTGACTCAGATTATTGATGAGGCAGAGGCAGCGGAGAGCAATGAAGCACGGCAGGAAATGATAAATCAATTTTTTGTTGCCACAATCAAAGCGATTCATACTGGCAGCCGTAAAAACCGTTATAAGTATGTGGAATCTGCAAAGAATTATATCAGCGAGCATTATTCCGATGGTAATCTGTCATTGAATGAGGTAAGTGAGGCGATTGGCATTTCTTCCCCTTATCTTAGTGGTGTATTTACAGAAGTAAATAAGGGTGGCTTTTCTTCTTATCTTAGTAATTTCCGTGTGGAGCAGGCAAAGCATTTCCTGGAAGACACAACCCAGAGTGTTGCAGAAATCGGCTATCAATGTGGTTTTAACTCTGCTCAGAGTTTTAGTCGTGTTTTCAAAAAATGTACCGGATTTACCCCTGGTCAATACCGCGACTATCGATCCGAACAGAGAAAACAGGAAGCGGATTTGGATGAATCAAACGCATCTGTTGATGAGCAATCCAATGGAAAAAAGGAAGAAAAAAAACCGTCTTCTGATACATAAAGAAAAAGAATGGCAGTAAAAAAAGAAAGGCAGAGGTTCACAAAAAAATCTCTGTCTTTCTTCTATATATCAATACAAAAAAATGATTAACAAGCAGATACAGCATTGGGATAATACAGTTTTTTGTATATAAGATCAGTTAAATAATCCAGATACGCCTCATCAGAGATATCGTATTCTCTCAGAATATAGTCCTGAATTAATTCCCGGCGAAGGAAAAATCGATCTTCATCACTGATATGCTGATTATCACTGGCGGCATCGATACATTTATCCAGGTGTTCCGCCGGATAAAAAGTGGTGCACCACCGAACAATTTGATTGGTAAAAGAATTCTCTTCCTGAATACTGCTTTCCAGAAAACGTACTTTCTGATGGGTTGTCAAACCAAAGATCATAAAAATACTTCCCAGAATCAGTTCAACCAGACAGTCAATAATGGGGCCGGTTTTAATGCGAAAAATAACAAGGAAGAAATGAATCAGTGCCATAAGCAGGACAATGGCGCCGGCACACAAGTAGGCAATGGAGGAGTTGGTTGAATAACGGAACTTTTCTTCGGAAGGAATGAAGGAAGGAGAACGTTCCAGAAAATTGGCACGATAGTATTCAGCTCGATCATCGTCCTTCATTTCATTCTGCTGCATAATATCCAGCAATTTCTCTGCCGTATTTGCCTGTTCGGCCGGAACCGTTATGGCAAACAATCCTGTTTCTTCAAGGGAGGAAATCGTAGCATCGAGTCCAGAATATGTCAGATATTGTGTAATTCGTGAAGCCGTTTCTTCATTTACTTTTGCAATCAATGTACGGCCAAGCATATCCCAGTATGGCATAAAATCCTCCTTTCCGGTATTCTCTTTGATTTCATTTGTTCTCATTTGTAACAAATAACAGATTTTTTATATAGGTATTATACGATAGGGAGCGAAGAATAACAAGGAGTGAAAAGGAAATGAAAAAGAAAATAATCATGTATTATTTGGAAAAATTGTGTTAAAATAGAAAATCGCTGTGAAACCTAGCCAGGATAAAGGAGATAACAATGAAAATTAGTATTTTGACTGTGGGAAAATTGAAGGAAAAGTATTTTACACAAGCTGTGGCAGAGTATGCCAAACGTATGAGTAAATACTGTACTCTGGAAATTCTGGAAGTAGCCGATGAGAAGACGCCGGATCAGGCTAGTGATAAAGCAGAGCAGCAGATTCGTGATAAGGAGGGACAGCGCCTGATGCGTTTGATCCGGGACGATGCCTTTTGCATAGCTCTTGCCATTCAGGGTGAAATGTTGGATTCCGAAGAATTATCAAAAAAGATAGAAAATCTTACCGTGAGAGGCGTCAGCCATATACAATTTGTGATTGGCGGTTCACTTGGATTATCTGATCAGGTATTGGAAAGAGCAGATTACCATCTGAGTTTTTCACGAATGACGTTTCCTCATCAGTTGATGCGAGTAATTCTTTTGGAACAGATTTATCGGGCATTTCGTATCTCACGCAATGAACCCTATCACAAATAGTAAACTTTTCTGAAACAGGGAGATATTGGAATGAAAAAAGGTTTTTACATTATTACATACAAGCATCATCATGTAGATCCACTGAATCCAAAACCGGAGGATGTTGACATTCGTGATATTGCTCATGCATTATCCATGTTGTGCAGGGCCAATGGGCATTTTCGTCAATTTTATTCGGTGGGACAGCATTCTCTGAATTGTGCAGGCGAGGCACAGGCAAGGGGATATTCTTTTCGGATTCAGCTGGCCTGTCTGATGCATGATGCCAGCGAGGCTTATCTGGCAGACATTACAACACCGGTGAAAGATCGGCTTCCGGAATACCGTTGTTCGGAAGATGTATGGATGAGATTAATTTACGATGCAATCGGTCTTGGTGAGCTAAGGGAAGAGGAAATGAATCAGGTACATCAAATTGATAAGGATATATTGTACCATGAGTTTATAACATTGATGGGAATTCCTATCAATAAAGATAAACCTCCGGTTCTGGAGAGTCGG
>JAQXIM010000082.1 GCA_029007785.1 Clostridiales bacterium
AACAATTTTTTTCATGGATCAAAACCTTTTTCCATCCCTGAATCGAGCAGGAGGAATTTCTCTTGAATGAGAAATTCCTCCTGCTCGATTGATTATCCTTACTTATTTTTATTTGTTTAATTATCTTCTTTCAGTTTATTCAATTCTTCGATGATCAATTCATTCTGAATCTTGATATAGGTTCCCTTCATACCGGAAGATCTCGATTCAATAACGCCGGCACTCTCCAGCTTTCGCAGTGCATTGACTATAACCGAACGGGTAATGCCAACTCTGTCTGCAACCTTGCTGGCTACCAGAATTCCTTCGCGTCCCTGCATCTCTTCGAAAATATGCTGAACAGCATCGAGTTCCGATGCCGACAGGGTGCTGATGGCAGATTTTACAATCTGAAGCTTCCGAATCTCTTCTGCACTTTCCTCATTCAAAGAACGAAGCATCTCCAGGCCTACTACCGCATTGCCGTACTCTGCCAGAATAATATCGTCAATCTCATAAGGAACCGTATTCTTATAAACGAACAATGTTCCCAAACGTTCTCCGGCAATATCAATAGGGGTAACGATTACGTGGTACTGCTTCAGAATATCTCCCTCAAAACCTAATGTTTCCAAATGAACATTCTCTTTTGTGGACAAAATATTCAAAAGTCTTTCGTTCAGAGATTCATCAATGAACTTACCAACCTTCGCATCCCGCCATGATGTATCCGTATCGGCTACACAATACTCACCCATACCAAGAATCTTACCTTTCTTACTGATTACAAGAACATTAGATTCCAGTACATCACTCAGGACACGGCATATATCACTAAAAGCAAAAACTTTCGAAGTATTATTGTGAAGCAATTTATTTATTTTGCGAGTTTTATCCAGTAATTGAACGCTCATGCCCTTCCTCCTTTAGAAATAATCAGTTCCATTAAACATCTTACAATACTTTTGACATAAATGCAATAGTTTTCTGAATTTTTTTACATATTCAAGAAAGAAGAGAAGAATTTTCTTAATCTCCTCGCACGAACCCCTATATTGATGGGAAAAAGCATGATTCTTTGTAAGAAATGGCTTTTTTATCATCATAACAAAGGAGTCTTTGTTTTTTTTCTGACAATAATTCCTCCGACGCAAAAGCAGACTATAAAATCTGTCTTTTTAAACCGCAGAATTATCTGAATAATTCTCTGAATTCATCTGCTCCGCCAGCTCTGTATCTCCTTCCTTTGCTTTCTGGCCGGATCCGGAATTCGGTTTTTGCCAGGTCATATAATCACATTCCGGATTGTGTTCACAACCGTAATAACGACGGCCCTTTTTCGTTTTCCGAATCAAAATCTCTCCGCCGCACTTCGGGCACTGGACGCCTGCTTTTTCCAGATAAGGTTTGGTGAATCGACATTCGGGGAAACCGGGACATGCCAGGAATTTTCCATGCGGTCCATACTTGATCACCATATTTCTTCCGCAGTTATCGCAGATTTCCTCAGATACTTCGTCGGCAATCTGAATCTTATCCAGTTCTTCTTCAGCAAGCTCCAAAGCTTCTTTCAAACGGGGATAGTAATCACGTATCAGAGATTTCCATTCTTCTTTTCCTTCTCCTACATCATCCAATCGTTCCTCCATTCGAGCCGTCAGCCCTTGATCAATCAAAGTGGAGAAATATTTCTGCATGATATCATTTACTACTTCGCCAAGTTCCGTAATATACAGATTCTTTGCTTCCTTTGTAATATAATGACGGCCAAGCAAAGTCGTAATCGTCGGTGCGTAAGTACTGGGTCTTCCGATTCCACATTCTTCCATGGCTTTTACCAGACTTGCTTCAGAAAAATGAGCCGGAGGCTGGGTAAAATGCTGATGGGGATCGAAGGCCATAAACTGAATGGCTGTATCCTCTGTCAGTTTGGCAAGAGCACTGTGCTTATCCATCTTATCTTCTTCCAGATCATATACAAGACGGAAACCATCAAAATTTTGAATATTGGTACTGGCTTTAAACTCTTCGCCTTCTGCATCAATCTTGACAATCAGGCAGGTATATTTCACATCCTGCATCCGGCTGGCAGCAAATCTTCTCCAGATCAGCTGATACAGACGGAACTGATCACGACTAAGAGAATCTTTCAGGCTGGCCGGTGTACGGGAAAGATCGGTGGGACGGATTGCTTCGTGGGCATCCTGGATTTTTCCCTGATTTTTCCCTTTGCCATTCTCTCTCATTTCTGCCACATACTCTTCCCCATAAGTCTCCCGAATATACTCTCTGGCAGCAATATCTGCTTCCTCTGCAATTCGGGTACTATCGGTACGAAGATAGGTAATAATTCCGACGGTGCCCTGGCCTTTGATATCAATTCCTTCATACAGCTGCTGGGCAATTCTCATGGTTTTCTGTGTGGAAAAATTAAGGGATCTGGCGGCATCCTGCTGAAGAGTACTCGTGGTATAAGGGAGCGGCGGCTTTTTCGTTTTTTCCGTCCGTTTAATTTCTTTGATCTGAAAATCCGCCTTTTCCAACCGTGTCATCAGCTTTTGTGTGTCTTCTTCCGATGTCAGCTTTTCTTTTCCCGCATATCGGATATGAAGAGGTTTCTTCTCTTTCTCGACAGCGACATCTGCTTCCAAAGTCCAATACTCCTCAGGAACAAAGGCAGCAATCTCACTTTCCCGTTCACAGATCATAGCCAGGGTAGCAGACTGAACACGGCCCGCACTCAAGCCTCTCTTCACCTTCTTCCAGAGAAGAGGACTGATACTATATCCTACAATACGATCGAGAACTCGTCTTGCCTGCTGTGCATTCACCAGATCCATATCCAGCTCCCTGGGTGCTTTCAAAGAAGCCTTGACAGCTGTTTTTGTAATCTCATTAAAACTGATACGACAGATCTTGCTGTCATCTGCCTTCAGCGAATTCTGAAGATGCCAGGCAATGGCTTCTCCTTCACGGTCCGGGTCAGTTGCCAGATAAATCTTATCGGCTTTCTTTGCTTTTTTTCGAAGATTAGCCAGTACATCTCCCTTTCCCCGAATCGTAATATAGCGAGGCTCAAAATCATTCTCTATATCAATTCCCATCTGACTTTTGGGAAGATCTCTGACATGCCCTCCAGATGCCTCTACATCGTAATTGGATCCCAGAAACTTTTTAATTGTCTTTACCTTTGCCGGTGACTCTACAATAATTAAATGATGTGCCACGGTGTTACTCCTTATCTCTCATTAATTGCCATGATACAGAAAATAATAATGAACCAGCCACAAATCCCTTGCCTGATTTTTCATCTGCCTCTTTATCGTCCGTCGCCTCAGCCGCCGCTGCGCTTCATTTCTCCGCCTTTCATAAGAAGAAATCATATTGGTAATAGAGACAATCCTTTATTATTCACTGCATTAGTACAGCGTTTTTATTAACTACACTTAATAAATGTTATACTTATCAGCATTTCTTGCCAAAATCCGGTGCAGTTAATCAGCGAACGATCTGCCAGAATTTTTTCATCCCCCAACTATTCTATGGCCGTCCGAAAACGAGAATCACTATACACCATTTTTTCTCAGGTTGCAAGTATTTCTTTATTTTTGTCTCCTGCCTGGATTATCAGAATTTTTCTGTTTTCCGGTTGGATTGTTTCTCTACTGCAATATATTTATAATTTATCGTCCATGAAATGATATGGTTTTCACATATGAACTGCCCATAATCTGCCGTACCAATCCTTTTTCTTCCAGTTCCAAAAGAACAGTCAGCAAGTCCGGAATACTCCATCCGGTCTCTTCCAGAAGGCGATCCATGTGGATGGGAGCGGAGGAAAGATAAGAAAGCAGGATCTCTCCTTTTTCGGATATACCAGGCATACCCTTTTCTTTCCTTTTCGTTTTCTGTCCCTTCTCCTTTCCGTTTTCTTCGGAAGTCATTCTTCCCAAGGCACTCCGTATATCATCCATATTTCCCAGAATACCGGCTCCCTGGCGAATTAAATGATTACATCCCATACTCAATTCTTCATCAATCCGTCCGGGAACGGCCAATACATCCTTCCCCTGTTCCAAAGCCTGATCCACCGTAATCAAAGAGCCGCTTCTTGGTCTTGCTTCAATAACCAGAACCAAACGGGAAATGGCACTGATCAGCCGATTTCTTTTAGGGAAATGAAAAGGCAGGCCCTGGACTCCCGGTCCATACTCGGAAAGAATCCCTCCTTGTTCCCATAATGTTCGGTAAAGCCTTTGATGAGAAGATGGATAACATACATCAATACCGCTTCCCAGAATAGCCAGAGATTTTCCGCCTTCCCGGAGAGCGCCCCATTGACCCCAGGCATCAATTCCCAATGCCATTCCGCTGACAACCCAGATATTCTCTCTGGCCAGTTCCCGGCCAAAATAAAGGGCACAGTTTTTCCCATACTCGGAACATTTTCGAGCTCCTACCATGGCAACTCTCTCTTCTTCCGGAGCAGGGAGCTTCCCCCGGAGAAAAAGGCCAATGGGAGCATCGTACAGACTGCGAAAGGCTTCCGGATAATCGTCATCATTTCGAGACAGAAATCGTATTCCCTGAGCTGGCAGCTGATCCAATTCCCGCCGTAATTCTTCCTGTTTTTCTTTCCGATGAAAGAATACCCATTCCTCCAGTTTTTTTCCAGTCAGAGGCGGATTTTCCTCTTTCCAGGCCTGTTCTGCCGTTCCATACCAGGCCATCAGCTGATTGTAAGCAACCGGACCAAGATGATCCATTCGGGCGATCATATATGTCGATTCTCGTTCTGTCATCCCATCACCCCCAAAATCTCATTTCCAGGCTGCGATAACCGGCAGCTTCCATTAAATGGGAAGACCGGATCCCGGGCGAATCATCCAGATCGGCAATGGTTCGCGCTACTTTCAGGATCCGGTGATACCCACGTACACTCAGCTTATTTTGTTCATACAGTTTTTCCAAAAGGTGATCCTCCTCACTCCCAAGGGAGCAAAACTGCTGAAGATGAACCACATTCATCTGAGAATTAAAGAAGATCCCACTGTTTTGGAAGCGTTTCTTCTGTATATAATGGGCATGTTCTACCCGCCTTCTTATGGTCTGGGAATTCTCTTCTCGATTTTTTTGATGCATATCCTGGTAACTTACCGGCGGAGCTTCCACGCATAAATCCATCCGATCCAGAAGAGGGCGGCTGATCCGCTGAAGATACCGCCTGGCCTCCATTTCACTGCAGCGGCACCGTTTTCTGTCAGGATAAAACCCACATCGACAAGGGTTCATTGCGGCAACTACCATGGTATCTGCAGGAAAACGACATGCTCCATGAACCCTTGAAATAATCACTTCCCGATCCTCCATGGGTTGTCTCAATACCTCCAGAACTGTTTTTTGAAATTCCGGAAGTTCATCCAAAAACAAAACACCTCGATCTGCCAGTGATATCTCGCCCGGTCTGGGAATCCTTCCTCCTCCCACCAAAGCCGGCGTGGAAATAGTGTGGTGGGGCGAGCGAAAAGGCCTTCTTAAAATCAGCGGCTGTTCCGGAGGCAGCAATCCCGCTACACTGTATACACGGGATACAGCCAGGCTTTCCTCCAGAGACATCCTGGGAAGAATGGTTGGAATTCTTCTGGCAATCATGGATTTTCCGGAACCGGGACTCCCTACAAACAGAAGATTATGCATCCCTGCTGCTGCAATTTCTGCCGCCCGTTTCATGGTTTTCTGACCATGGACCTCTGAAAAGTCCACATCGTCCTGTACAGCCGCCTCCCGAAGCAGACGTTCCGACGGACATTCTTCCGCTTTCTGTTCCTCAGGACGATGGAGAAGATGAACCGCTTCCCGAAGATTATGGACACCAATGACCCGAATCCCCGACACCACAGCTCCCTCCAGTCGATTTTCCCAGGGAACAAAGCATGCACGAAAACCAGCCTGCCTTGCTGTTCCCACCCGGGAAAGAACCCCATTAATGGGACATACCTTTCCGTCAAGGGACAATTCCCCGATCATGACAATCCCCTCCGTGGATTCGGCAGGAATAAAACCGAATCCTACCAGCAAAGAAATTGCCATAGCCAAATCATAGGCGGTTCCTTCCTTTCGAACATTGGCAGGCGAAAGATTCACTGTAATTTTTCTGGGCATCAATTGAAAATCAGAATTTCGTAAGGCTGTCCGAACACGTTCTCTCGCTTCCTTTACCTCGGAAGACAAAAATCCTACCATAGAAAAATCGGGAAGCCCCGAAGAAACATCGGTTTCCACATGAACAAGATATCCATCAATCCCTTTCAATGCAACACTATTCACTTTGCTATACAAAACTGAGCTCCTTTCACTCCCTGCCGCAATTTCCGGCCAGCTCAGAGAATCCAATTTCTGACTGATTCCTCCTTCCCATTCTGTCCCCAGCAAATGTGCATTTTTCCTCTATCCTTTTCCGCTTATCATTTCTATTAGTCTATCATTTATCTCTTCGTTTGTAAAGTTTTCCTCTTTGTTTGTAGATTTATTTTTTGTTGTTTCTATATAAAAAAAGACCTTCTGTCCGCCGTTTTTTTTTGGCAGACAGAAAGTCCATTATCCGATTTTTATTTAGTTGGGCAGTCCATTTCCGGTCATATCTACTGCATCACCCTGAGGTTTTGCCATAGTAGTCGGAATCTTAATCGGGGTCAGCTCGTAAAGAGTGGTTAAACCATCCATGGCGCGCTGCAGTTCTTTCAGAGCAATAGGATGACAAATTACAGAAATAAACTTCTGCATATTCTCTCTTGAGGTATCGAAACCTTCTTCCAGATTAACAATTTTAAAGGTACATACCTGTTCAATGAAAATGCTGAATTTCTGAACCGGGTTTCCTACAGCAACACGTCCAACCAGCAGGAAGGGAGATCCTTCTTTTACGGAGTTGGGATACAGAAGCTCCAGATTAACGGTAACACCGATTTTCATGCCTTTAATCTGTGATGCCTCATTTTCATATCTCGATTTACGAATCGAGCTTTTGACAAATTCAAGATCCATTATTAACTTCTCTCTTTCTCTTTTTTGCTTCGTGTGCCTAAACAGTCATTCCTTTCCCCTGTAATCCTGAATAGACATCCTGACGAAGTTCACACCAGAAACAATCAAGAAATCATTCTGCCATGAATACCATCCTCTTCATGGATTTCTTTTCTTTCTGTCATTTCAAGAAAATTCTGACAGTTTGTTTTAACCGAGTAAACTTACATATATAAGATACAACAATTTTGTCATTTGCACAAGTATATTTCACAAAAGTAAGCCTGTAATCCTGTTTTTATGTTCATTTCTCCATGAAAAACTGCAAATTCAAGAAAAAAGAAGCCTGCCGCTTCGACGAGGCGAAACGATACGTCTGCCATACGAAGAACATTATGAGGGATAGCTTTTTATCAGCCAAACATTTTTACTCATCCGCTTCTTTCAAAGCCCAACCATTGTCCAGTTTGATTTTTCTTGCAAGCTGAGGGTCTGTGGATCCATTCATCATTCTTACCACTTTCAGGTTGATTTCTTCCTGCTGCAGTTTCAACTGATCCTTCTTATCAAGAAACTCTTCCAGTTTTTGAGCAGAAAAAGCTTCTCTCATCAAAACCTCACTGGTATGGCATTCCTTACCATTTTTATTCACATACGTACTGCGACCGATCAAATAAAGCAGATTACTTCGTTCCGGACTGCAGTAAAGATAACCTCTTTTTACTTCCACAGAAAAAACCTCTGCATTTACCTGATTTCCATAGCGTTCTTCAACAATCATACTTCTATGCCTTTCTTTTTCTGTTCTCTTAGTTTCAGCCACCAGAAAAACAATCCCATAACGAGAACACCGGCAAAAACTCCACAGCTGTCCAGAATAACATCGGTAATCTGTCCGCTTCTCCCCGGAACAAATAACTGATGAAACTCATCGGTACCGGCATAAAATGTTCCCGCTGCCCAGGGAACAATTCCATTATAGATTCCTTTTCGCTGTCGATTCATCCAGACACCGGAAAAAAAGAAACCAAGAGCGGCATATTCCAGTGCATGGGCAGTCTTCCGAATAACAAAGATCCAGCCTGCAACAAGTGCCGCCTGTTCTTCTGCACTCCAAAGATCAAAATCACGAATCAGCAGATGACCCAGCCACATACCAAAACCGGAACTGTCACCATTCGATACACTTCCTGTTCTGGCTGAAAAGAAAAATATGACGCTCATCCAGAAAAGTGACAGGACAGCAAAGAGGATCCTTCTTTTCCAGCCTGCAGTTGCTTTCATTTTCATCTTCCGTTCTTTCTCTATTTTGTCTTGTCTTTAAAACAGATATACTCCTTCTCATAATTGCCCCACCAGGTAGTTCTCGGCCGATCTGTCCGCCCGGTTTCGAAATAAATGGTGGAAAAGAGAATTTCAGCCGCATTGAGACGACACACAATTCTCAGCAAATTATCATCCAGAGGAAATACAATATCCTCCTCCGGATCCCTTATGGTCATGGCCAAAGACTCCAGATAACTGCAATCTGCCGGTGTCAGAGCTTCCTCCACCATTTCTCTGGATTCATCTTCCAAACGAAAATAGTAGAAATCAACGAACGAGTGTTCTGTACCATATTCCTGACGAAGATTCTTAAAATGAGTCATCGCCTTTTTCTCATCCATGGAAAGCTTTACATGGTCATACTGATCAAAGGCCCGATTAATCTTTTCAATATAAATAATATCTCTTTCCCTTAATTCCTGTACAGTCATCCTGTTCCTCCCACTTCCATATAATTATCTTAATGATTGATTCTGTTGGAAAAGGAGACTGCCTGTTCCTTACTCTGCGAAACAAACAGTCTCCTGCCAGCCATTCTTTTCAGTCAGTCTGCAGAACCTGCCTCAGGCAGCTTCTTCCAGATCCACAGCAACAGAAAGCAGGAATAGAAATCCCTGCCTCTGTCCGCCGAAAAACGGCTCATATTTTATTTTTCTTTAATGTACTTATCAATAGCTGCTGCTGCAGATTTACCTGCTCCCATGGCCAAGATAACGGTGGCAGCACCGGTAACAGCATCACCGCCGGCGTATACACCGGGACGGCTGGTAAGACCATCTTCACCATTTGTCACAATGCAGCCATGATTGTTGGTCACCAGGCCTTCGGTCGTATTGCGAATCAGCGGGTTAGGAGAAGTTCCGATTGCCATAATAACACAGTCTACATCCAGAACAAACTCAGAACCTGCTTTTACAACAGGTCTCCGTCTGCCGGAAGCATCTGCTTCGCCCAGTTCCATCTCAACGCACTTCATACCGGCAACAAAGCCCATCTGATCACGATTATCTGTCTCTACAGGAAGGATCTCAACCGGATTATTCAGCAGCTTGAAGATAATGCCTTCTTCCTTTGCATGCTCAACTTCTTCCCTTCTTGCAGGAAGTTCTTCTTCGGAACGACGATATACAATGTATACATTCTCTGCACCAAGACGTTTTGCACAACGAGCCGCATCCATAGCTACATTACCGCCGCCGACTACAGCCACATTCTTAGCCTGCATAATCGGAGTAGTGGAATCATCACGGTAAGCTTTCATCAGATTGGTTCTGGTCAGGAATTCATTGGCCGAGTACACACCCTTCAGGTTCTCACCGGGGATGTTCATGAAACGAGGCAGACCGGCACCGCTGCCGATAAATACAGCTTCAAAGCCTTCGTCTTCCATCAGTTCATCGATGGAAAGAACTCGGCCGATAACCATATTGGTTTCAACTTTTACACCCATGGCAATCAGGTTATTTACTTCTTCCTGAACAATGGCCTTGGGAAGACGGAATTCCGGAATACCGTATACAAGAACGCCGCCAGCCAGATGAAGGGCTTCATAAATGGTTACATCATAACCAAGACGAGCCAGATCACCGGCACAGGTCAGACCGGCAGGACCGGCTCCGACAATCGCCACTTTATGACCGTTGGCTTCAGGCTTAACAGGTGCTTCGGTATTATTCTCTCTGTGATAATCCGCAACAAAACGTTCCAGACGACCGATACCAACCGGCTCACCCTTCACACCGCGAACGCAGTATTTTTCACACTGATTTTCCTGGGGACATACACGACCGCACACAGCCGGCAGAGAACTGTCTTCGGAAATCACCTGATAAGCTCCCTCAAAATCTCCTTCAGCAACTTTAGCAATAAACTGAGGGATTTTAACATTTACAGGACATCCGTTTACACAGGGACTCTTCTTGCAGTTCAGACATCTCTTTGCTTCATCCATTGCCTGCTCGGCAGTGTATCCCAGAGCAACTTCTTTAAAGTTTTTATTTCTTACATTGGGATCCTGTTCAGGCATTTTATTCTTTTCTAAGGACATATTGGCCATGGTTACTGTACCTCCTTCTGGAACAGATTGCAGGTTTCCTCGTAGGCATGTCTTTCAAAAGGCTTATACATAGCGCCACGGCTCATTGCCTCATCAAAATCAACCTGATGTCCGTCAAATTCCGGTCCATCTACGCAGGCAAATTTGGTTTCTCCGCCTACGGTCAGACGACATCCGCCACACATACCGGTTCCATCAATCATGATGGGGTTCATGGAAATAACCGTCTTAATATTGTATTTCTTGGTAACTGCACAAACAAATTTCATCATAATAACGGGTCCGATGGCAATGACTTCATCATATTCATTGCCTTCCTGGATCAGCTTTTCCAGTGCTTCGGTAACAAGACCTTTTGTTCCATAAGTACCATCATCTGTCATCATTACCATCTTATCACTGCATGCTTTAAACTCATCTTCCAGAATAACAATATCCTTGCTGCGGAATCCGACAACGGAATGAACTTCACAGCCCACTTCGTGGAGTTTTCTTGCTACAGGAAGAGCAATGGCACAGCCAACGCCGCCGCCGACAACACACACCTTTTTCAGTCCTTCCACTTTAGTGGGACGTCCCAGAGGTCCTACGAAATCAGAAATATACTCTCCAACTTCTTTGTGATTCAGAAGAGCAGTAGTGGCTCCAACAATCTGGAAAATAATTGTTACGGCACCAGTCTCCGTATTCGTGCCGGCAACAGTCAGCGGAATTCTTTCTCCGTTCTCGTCAACACGCAGAATAATAAACTGACCGGGCTGAGCCTTCCGTGCAACCAACGGAGCCTCAATATCCATCAATGTAACGGTAGGATTCAGCTCCTTTTTCGTTAAAATCTTGTACATATTCACCAAACCTTTCAGGCAGTCGTCAACCGGACCGAAAACGACAAACCATGTTTATTATACGTTAACATAATAACAACATATATTCCGATTGTAAAGTCAAATCAGACACAATTTGATATTTTTAATGAAAACAAAAAAAATTTCGACTGTCACATGGTTCTGATTTGTTTTTTATTTTTCCTGCCAATACTCACCATTGAAACATCCGGTACAGAATTTGCGGACACAATTTCCACAGGCCTCTTTTAATCCATCAATACTGATATACCCTAAAGAATCGGCACCGATTTTTTTACAGATTTCATCCAGTGTCAGATGATTTGCAATCAGCTGACCTTCTTCTGCCACATCTGTTCCATAATAGCAGGAATGCAGGAAAGGCGGGGAAGATATCCTTACATGAACCTCTTTGGCTCCGGCATTTCTAAGGTTGGCAATAATCAGGTCACTGGTGGTTCCGCGAACGATGGAATCATCAACCAGCACTACCCTTTTTCCTTCTACTGCAGGACGCAGCGGATTTAATTTCATCTTTACTGCATTCTCTCTCTGAGCCTGACTAGGGAAAATAAAGCTTCGGCCAATATAACGATTCTTGACAAATCCGCTGACCAAAGGAATTCCGCTCTCCAGGGAATATCCTGCGGCGGCATCCAAACCACTGTCGGGAGCTCCGCATACCACATCGGCTTCTACGGGATACTCTTTTGCCAGAATTCGTCCCATATTAATTCTGGCTTCGTATACACTCTGTTTATCAATGACCGAATCGGAACGGGCAAAATATACGTATTCAAAGACACAGAGACCTTCCTGTTTGCCTGCGGAAAAAATTTCGCTGTGGATAATTCGTCCGTCTTCAATTACCACCACTTCTCCCGGTTCCACGTCACGAATAAAATGAAAACCGCAGCTGTCCAGAGCACAGGATTCCGAAGCAACACAGATTCCATACTCATTCTCTCCAATACAGAGCGGACGATATCCGTTGGGATCTCTTAACGCAATCAGTTTATGATCTCCACTCATAATCAGCAGGGAATAAGCACCCACCAGCTTTTTGCACGCCTCCATGGCACCGTGAAGAATATTTCCTCCCAGCTGCATGGTCTTATATGCAATGAGGGCTGCAATGATTTCCGTATCGCTGGTGGCATCGAAATTCACTCCGAAAAACTGAAGATGATCGCGAATTTCCTCTGCATTCGTAACATTCCCATTGTGAACCGTGGCAATTCTTCCGGTCATCCAGTCATTAATAAAAGGCTGAACATTATCTAATGTATTGGCACCGGAGGTGGAATAACGAACATGACCGACTGCCATATTGCTGGCAGGCATCTTTTTCATGACGTCTTTTGTAAATACCTCACTTACCAAACCTTTATCCTTATGAAAAAGAATCTTGTTTCCCTGGGTAACAGCGATACCGGCACCTTCCTGTCCCCGATGCTGCATGGCTAAGAGACCGTTATATGTAATTCCGGCAGCCTCTGCAATATTTACACTGACACCAAAAACGCCGCATTCTTCCTGTAATTTATCATCTGCTCTCATTTTTCTTCCCTAGCCTTCATAAAGATTTATAATTTCCTCAGCAACGAGCTTACGGCTGAGCCGTCTGTCCATTGCCTGCTTTTCTATATATCTGTGAGCCTGTGCCTCTTCTTTTTTCTGATACTGCATGAGCAGACATTTCGCTCTGCCGACCAGTTTTGCCTCCTCCAGTTTATTCTTTAACCGCAAAGTCTCCCTCTCTGCCTTCTGCATCCGTTCACTGACGGCCATGGCCAGGCGAAGTGTTTGATTAAAAATCTGACTGCTGATAGGTTTCGTCACGGTTAAAACACCTTCCGGACCCACGCGGTCGCATATTTCATCGTATATATCACTTTTCACCAGCAAAATCACTCCGGAAGCAGTTTCTTTTGCCAGATCCATGGCCAAATCGTGACCGAATTCATCGGATAAAGGTGCATTGACAACAATCAGATCAAAACTCATGGATTGAATTTTTCTTCGTACTCCGCCTCCCGTTTTTTCGAAATAAATAGGATAACACAGAGAAGGGTTCATAAGACTGGCAATTACTCTCCCACTTTTTTCGCTGCTTGATACGATCAGCACGCTTTTTGTACTGGGTAACTCTGCCATGACATCCTCCTGACTTATTCCTTACCGGATTATTTTCTTATTTGCTTACAGTAAGCCAGAATTGCTCTTTCCGGAAGCACTCGTTTTACAAATTCACTGGACATCGCAAGATCAGCGGCATCCCCATAGGTATAGGGTAATTCCGGAATGCCTTCCAAATCCCTCTCTTCCAGATTGTAAAGGTTCTTGTTCGTAGGTTCCGAAGGCTCCAGTTTCATCTGAATTCCCTCCAGACCAGCTTCCAGCAAAAGAGCATATGCCAGATAAGGATTTGCCATGCAGTCAGCAGAACGAAGCTCAATCCGATCATACTCACCTGTTCCTGCCGGAATCCGAATCAGCTGAGACCGATTCAAAGGAGACCAGGTGACAAAACGGGGAGCTTTAAAACTGCCAAGCCTCTGATAGGATTCCTCTGTCGGGTTCAGGAAAATAGAAATTTCCCTGATGTACTTCAGAATACCTGCCATGAAATGACGTTTCATATCAGAATCCGGGCCCGTCTCACCGATCTTTCTGGGAGACATATTGATATGAAAACCATTCCCTGCTTCACCGGCTATGGGTTTCGGTCGGAAATTTGCATGAAAACCATTGGCCGCAGCAATCGTTTCCACCACAGACTTAAATGTCAGGACATTGTCTGCAGAAGTCATGGCATCGCTGTACTTAAAATCAATTTCATTTTGTCCCGGTCCCTCTTCATGATGAGAGGTCTCCGGTGCAAAGTTCATCTGTTCCAAAGCGATACAGATTTCTCTGCGCACATTTTCACCCTTGTCAAAAGGAGCAACATCCATATATCCCGCGTAATCTGCAGGAATCTTCGTAGGATTTCCATTTTCGTCCAGTTTGAAAAGATAGAATTCACACTCTGCACCAAAACTGCAGCGAACACCAAACTCTCTGGCATGATTTACTGCATTTCTCAGAATCAGACGGTTATCCATTTCAAAGGGAGTTCCGTCCGGATAAGTAATATCACAATAAAACCGAACGACTCTGCCCTGTGAAGGACGCCATGGAAGCAATGTCATGGTTGATATCACCGGACGCAGGAAAAGATCCGATTCATCCACTGTGCCAAATCCCGTGATGGCAGAAGCATCGATGGAAATTCCAGTGGAAAATGCACGTCCCAGTTCTGAATTCATAATAGATACATTTTTCATGCATCCATATGGATCGCAGAAAGCGAGCCGAATAAACTTGACATCATTTTCGTTTAAATACTCAATAATCTCAGATTCCGTATAGAACATCTGGATACTCCTTTCTCTTTCTGTCGCCACTTATTTTAATTAAGAATTATTTGCTTGTCAACTAACTTTAAAAAGTATTTTTGTATTTTATCAATTTTCATTAATATCCAGTTGTTTTTTCAAATACCTGCCAACCATATGCGAAAAATTACGGATGTTCCGGATGTAAGCGAAATCCTTACCGAAGATTCTCTTTTCCGCATCCAGATCCGATTCCTCCCCGGCAAAGACACCAAGAACGGCAATGCCAAGGTTCCGTGCCCGTCGAATCTCCTCTGCCGTGTCACGTACAGCGAACTCCCCCGTATAAAGAACGGGTGCCCGACTCACGGTTCGGTTCACAATTCGGTCGTTTGGTCTGCCGTCACTGAGAACGATCAGGATTTTATTCTCTTCAGGTCTCTGTATCAGAGAATGAACCACCGCTTTCACAGCCAATCCATCCCGGTTGTTAGCTGAGGTACTGTACTGAAAAATATTCTCATTCTTCTCTCGTGGATCCTCGTACTCCCGGAACCGTTCCAGAATCGTATAATCCCAGCAAGTACAGAAGCTTTGCACACGATGAGGAATTCCCACCTGACTTAAGGCTTCACTGATAATATATCCCTGGACAGCAACTTCACCGCTCCGGTCCCTCTGGGAACTGCTGGCATCCATAAGAATGTCTACAACAAAATCCGAATGATTTCTTTGGATTACCTTTTCAAAAATTTTCGGTTCTTTCGTTCGTCCGATCTGCCACAATTCTCTCGGACAAATTAACCCACTCTTTCCACGGATTCTCTCTTCTTCCTGACTTCTCATCAAGGCCTGTCTCAGGGTATCACTGAGAATCTGAATGTTTTTTCGGGCCATCTGACGATTTCTCCGATAGGTTGTTTTATTCTGCTCTACCTGACGTCGTACATATTCGGATTGATAATTCTTCCGAACCATATTATTCAGAATTCCTTCTGTAAAATAAAGACTGCAGCCCTCATGATTTCCCCGGCAGACCGCATAATTAATTCGTTTTTGTTCCAATGGCTTCATATAGGAACGGCCGTAATTCAATTCCATATATTGATAAGCCTTTGCCCGTGTCTTTTCATCCAGCTGAATAACCCGATTCTCATTTCTCTTTTTCTTTTCAGATGAGGGCTGAGCAGAGACATCAGGATCCCGGAAATCATTCAGACTATCCGGAATTTCCTCTTCTTCCTGAAGGAAATCCTTCCAATCAAAACTGGCCTCGGTCAGCTCATCCAGGGTCACATTCAGTACATGTTCCAGATCTCCATGTTTTCGTTCGAAACCGGGATCTGACAAGAGATTGTAAATTCGGTCTGCGACAGCAATAACAGAACCAGGACTCAACTTCTGCTGCAGCAACGTTTTCTTCATAATATCTTCTTCCAGGGTTCTCAGAAGATCCATGGCTTCTGCCGTTTTTGCATCGTACACTTTCCCTTCCCCTTGGGCAGCAGTTCCCTGCCATGCCAGCTGCAGACGTCCCAAAGGACTGACGGAACAACGCTGAAACTCGGTTTCCAGAAAGTCTTCCGCACTACGCAGCCGGATTTTTAAAATCCCAGGATGATCCTGGGATAAAGGACGCCAGATGGCAGCATCCATGCAAAGCTTCACAACTTTTCCCAATTCTTTTTCATCCGCCTCATAATAAAGCTTTTTTAATAAATACAGGGAAAACTCATTACGGTCATAGAACCGAAAGAAGCCGCCCTCCAGAATGGCATGATACAATCCACGATACCTGGAACGAAGAAAAAGATCCACATCCGGCTGAACTTTCAATTGGTAATCTCCGCTTATAGTCCATACAAGATTTTGAATCCGATTTTCTGCTTCTGCCTGTCGTATCTCCAGATCCATGCTGTTTTCTGACATCTGTTCTCACCTCCTCCCAAGGTTCCGTTTCATGGATTTCCATCCTGAATAAACTGCGATGTATCTTCATCAAATCGGAAAAATATAGTTGGAATCCCAATCCTCAGAAATCCGTACCGCAACGATATCCTCCACAATCTCTTTTTCAAACAAATCAAAACTCTTATTCACCAATCCCATCCTCAAAGCCTGATAAGGGGAAACACCAGCTTTCATCAATCGAATGGAAGCCAGAAAACCTCGAAGATCCAGAGGCTTTGTGGATATCTCTCCGTTTTTTGCTTTCAGCTGCAGATCCATAAAAAGGCCGATGAGTGCATTTTTTGCTTCTTTTCGAACAGCAGGGAACATTTCCCGGATTAAATGATCCAGGGTATCATCGGCCATATCCGGCATATCTATGACAAGGAAACGTGACACAAGTGCTTCATTCAATTCTCTGGTACCGGCATATCCGTAATTCATAGTGCCAATAAAACGGGCCGCATCATGGAGATGAATGCGGTGATATCCGGGAATATCGATAATCCGGCGATAGTCCAGAGTGGCATGGAGTACAGAAACGGCATCATTCTTTGCCATATTGATTTCATCCAGTACCCCAAAACCTCCGTATTCTGCACATTGACAGATCGGTCCCTGACGAAACTGTACCTCTTGATTACGAAACGTATCCGTTCCGATTAAGGAACTGCTGTCCGTATTAACGTGAAACGAAATACTATAAAGAGGCCGTTGAAAAATCCAGGCCAGGTTTTCTGCCAAAACATTTTTTCCGGTAGCCTTGGATCCGGAAAGAAGAAGATTTTCTCCCTGAAGAATTGCTGCCATTGCCATTTCCAGAATGTCTTTTCCAAAATATTGAATGGTGGGGGCCATGATCCGATCTCTTACTTCCTGATTTTCCGGTATCGAATACTTTCTGTGGAATTCCTGTAGATCGCGAATCAAAGAGGCAGCGATCCCCTGTTCCTCCAGCGTTCTGTAAACATGATTCATTTTAAACGATATCGTCCTTTCTTTTGGGCTTACTCTTTCATGTATCCTTTTTTACTCTTCTTATCATAAGCCTTTTTCCTGGTTTGTACAAGGGTTCCTCCTTCCATTCCATCATGAAAACGCTCCAGTATTCTGTGAATATCCATTGCTTGAAAGGAGCAAAACCTAAGAAATGAAAGATAATCCATAATTTTTCTTAAATTTTTGTTGACATTTATGGAATCATCCGTTAGAATTACTTCAGAAAAGCAAAGGCGCTTTAAGAGGTTTATACCACTTAAGGTGCCTTTATTTTTTGTCGCGAAAGCGACACAGGAGGAACCGCCGGAAAACACAATGATTTGCTGAAATGAATCATCCCTCAAACCCTATTTCAGATGTCATTGTTCCGGTAAGTTTAATCTCTGGGATGTGTCATCTTATCCCTGAGACAAAACCGTTTGTATTGTCGATATAATTCTTTCCTTAAGGATTACTTCTGTGATATTGCCGGATTTATTAGCCCCTCACGATAATACGGCATGAACATGAAACGTATATCGACTTTGGCAAAAGGGTGCTCTGACTCCGGAGCCAAATCATATCGCCTGGAATCCGCAGAAAGATGAATAGATAGATTGAACCCCCTCTTCGATCTTCTTGAGACTCTGGAAAGATGACTATACTGTCTCTTTGAAAGAACTTCCTTTTTTGGTTTCCATGAATCCAGTCAAATGGCAATTTCTGATAAGAGAATCGTCATAATCAGCAGATTCCAGGCAAATCATCGTGACATCATGCTCCGTTTTAGAATAGCCTGAAAGAGAATGACGGAACGATACAATCCTTCTCCTTAAAGATGGGCTGGAAAAACAGTCCTTGATTAAGAAACGCCAGTTCCGGCAAATGTCGGTTCTGGCGTTTCCTCGTGTATTGGGAAAGTCAATTACAGACCCTTTCCTGTTTTTATAGATTTTTAAACTGTCAGCATAAGATTACGAAAAAAAAGAAGACAAGACTGGATTGTCTGTCCTCTTTCCTTTTTGTTTGATTCTAATATGACTTATTGTTACCTCACCTACGGGATTAATTAATTCCCAGCTGATCAGTTACCACTTTCAGAGATTCCATGGAATTATCATACCAGAATGACATAAATTCGGCTGTGATCTTTTTCTTAAAATCATCCAGTCCAACCTCTTCGTGATAATAAAATACACGACCAACACGATAGGATGTCAGATACCCTTTTTGAATCAGATGCAGGAGAAAAGTTGAAACCGTTTGTCTTTTCCACTTCTTGTTGTATTTCTCTGTGATGATGTCCATAATCTCTACAAGCGAAACATCCTTCTCAGCATCCCAGATACTCTTCATTACAATCCGTTCGCATTCTGTCAGGTTTTCAATTTCGGCCATATCATAAACTCCTTCCTATAAACCCTGCTTTTATTCGAAAATAATATCATATTTTCTTTCGATGTGCAATACGTTTCTTTGTATTCTTGACAAATTTCTCATTTCATTTTAAAAAACGGACTATTCTAGATAAATAAGTGAAAATCATAGTCCTTTTTTTACCACTTCCAAAACCTTTTCCGACGTTTCGTATCACTCGTCTTCTTTTTGTATATATAAAATAAATTTATGTAGTCCATACTTAACTGTTCGCTTGCCGTATAAAACAATCGAAAGATATATATTTCTTCTCTATTTCTATGGCTCTTTCGAATGCATAATAAGAAAAAGACGCAGCAGCTTTTTCTTCAGCTATTCTGCGCCTTTATCTTGTTTATTATTTGTAATGTCCATGCCATTCATCCAATGACCTAACTTGAAAGAAATCAATGGAATTCCATCAGCTGTATTCTCTTTCGAAATTCAGATCATATTCTGAGAGCAAAGGTTCCTGTGTCTTCGATTAATCCTGAAGAGTTGCATACTCCATCAGTTTTTCCGGAACAAGATAGCTGCTCTTACAGGACATCTTAAGGTATCCCATACCATAATAATTGACATAATCGGAATAATCATCGGTGTCCATATAATAAACCATATCATCTTCCGTAACAGAAATATTCTCAGCATTAACAATGGCCTGAGTAATCATCATCTGCTTTACATATTCCTCTGCACTGCTGCGATAATAGTTTTCTTTCATATCCTCTTCGGATTCAAATCCGTACTGTGTCAGAAGATCTTCAAAACTGGTACCTGCATTCTCTGCAGACTGCTTCATCGCATAAATCATGGAATCCAAAAGGGAATTGATCAGCTCTTCCGGATAAGATTCAACGGTACAGTTTTCCTGAAGCCAACCCCAGACAGCAGAGTTCTTTTTTGATTGACCTACAGATACCTCGATCTTATCTTTCAGTTCCTTGGCGGTACTTACATCCAGATTTTCCTGCAGATTCTCAGCTACAAATTCATCGGTAAGCTCCGGAACAACCGTCTCCGAAATATAGTTGATCGTGGTAACGAATACTGCATCCTTTCCGCTGAGATCTGTATTGGATTCGTAGGGATCCGGGAAGGTTACTTCTACATTAATGGTTTCACCCGGCTTATGTCCAATCAGCTGTTCCAGAAAATCATCAATATAATTGGTCACACCAATGGTTACGTCCGTTCCGCTTCCATTCGTATTACCACCTTCAAACTCAACACCATCCACACTGCCTACATAATCGATATTTACCGTATCACCATCTTTTATCTCCCGATCAGTGACCTCGTTTGTGGTGGAAAAACTCTGAAGAATGGAATCCAGATAAGTATTTACCTCATCTTCAGAAACCTCCACATCCGTACGATTCAGGGTCATGGTTTTATAATCAGGCATCGTCAGGTAATCTTCCAGTTTTACATCCATCAGATTTCCGTCATCATCCAGACCATAGCTCATATAGCTTGCCATGGAACTGCTGGAATCTTCTGAAGAATTCTCCGTCCCTTCAGCAGCCTCCGTCTGAGCTTCCGTCGGTTCTTCCGTTGCTTCACTGCTTCCGGAGGAACAACCGCAAACCATCAAAGAAATTGCTGTTGCTACAACCAGCCATTTTTTTATGTTCTTCATTTACTTTTTTCTCCTTTTGTCATGATATCCGTTTGTAAACAGAACATCTTTTATTCTAATCCCAGTCGAATTATACGTCAAGAGATTCCTGACATTTCACAAAATATACATGGATTGTACCTGCATATATGTTTCCATGTCTATTCCATTTCCGAAATCAAAAACAGACCCACGGGTGTCCGCCGCAAGATCTGTTTTCTCCTTTTCCCGAGTTCTCATTCCGAAATGTTTCTATAAAATTTCCTTTTTCAAAGAATGTTTCCGGGTTTCGTTTTTCAATTGTCTCTTCTTCGACTGATAAACAATAGAATGAGCAGAACGATAAGCCGGGTTCTGTCGTGAATGATCATCTATCTAGACCTGATGTTGCCATCAGGCTCAAGCGACCTACCCGAGAGCAGACGGGCCGCCTTATGCTCTCTGTTTGGTCTTGCTTCGAATGGGGTTTACATGTGCCCTGCCTGTTACCAGTCAGGCGGTAGTCTCTTACACTGCCTTTCCACCCTTACCGGATTGCTCCGGCGGTTTATTTCTGTTGCACTATCCTGGGAGTCACCTCCACCGGCCGTTAACCGGCATCCTGCCCTGTGAAGCCCGGACTTTCCTCGTCTGCCGCAGCAGCCGCGATCATTTGTTCTGCTCCGCTCTAAGATATCACAAAATTAAGTTCCATGCAAGCAGTTCTTTCCCCGTTATTTTTGCGGTTGCCATTGCCGCATTGATTCAGCACGTTGCTCGGAGATTTAAACGTTAAAAATGCTTCCTCCGATAAACTCCTTCAGCAGGGAATTGCTGGGCACCATGTTGCTGTCCACTCCCAAAAAATAATCGAAGAATTTCAGCAGCCTTTTTGCTTCCTGATACTCAGGTACATCTCTGGGAATTCCAAATAAGAGCTGTTCCGCATAGGATTTCATTACAGAAAATTCATAAATCAGAGAGGAATTAAACATAACATCCGCTGTTTCCTGATAAGGGAAGATATTCTTTTCCTCACCTTTTCTTACCGAAGGCCACCGGGCAATGGTATCCTGAGCGCTGGCTCCTCTCGTTCTGGCATCCCGGATCATTCGGCGAATCAATCGTCCATCCGTTGTGGGAATACGATTGTGCTCATCTACATTCAGCTGGGTCAATGCACTGATGTAAATTTTGAATTTATTTTCCTGCGGTATAAATTCAGACATTTTATCATTGAGACAATGAATGCCTTCAATCACCAAAATATCATTGGCGCCCATTTTCAGGTAATTACCTTTATACTCTCTTCGGCCCTGAACAAAATTGAAAGAAGGAATCTGCACCGTCTCTCCTGCCAGAAGAGCATTCATATCTTTATTGAACTGACGGATATCCACACATTCCAGGGCTTCAAAATCATAATTTCCATTTTCATCCTTGGGATTATCTTCCCGATTCACAAAATAATCGTCCACACCAATGGGATGGGGCGTCAGTCCCTGAGCCAGAAGCTGAATGGAAAGACGATGAGAGAAACTGGTTTTTCCTGAGGAAGACGGCCCAGCAATCATGACAAACTTTTTATCCGGCTGAGCAGCAATGGCGGCAGCAATATCTGCGATCTGCTTTTCCTGTCGTGCCTCAGAGATCAGAATCAATTCATCCAAACGCCCACTGGAAATCCAATCATTGACATCGCCTACAGTGACCAGTTTCATTTTCTCACTCCAATCGGAAGCCTCTTCCATAACCTGGAACAGCTTCTCCTGAGGTCGGAACGTTGTCACACCATTTGATTTTCTAACATCCGGAAGCATCAGCACAAAACCGCGATGATAGGAAACCAGTTCAAAATTCTTCAAATATCCTGTGGAGGGAACCATATATCCATAATGGTAATCCACAAATCCGTCGATGGAATAGAGATTAACCTGAGAACTTCTGCGATACCGAAACAGTTTTTCTTTCTCATACATCTTTACATCTTTGAAAAACTGCATGGCTTCATCCACATGACAGTTTCCCTTTTCGATGGGAAGATTGGCCTGAACCAATTCCGTCATACGACAGCGAACCCGATCCAGCCACTCTTCATCCACCTTGAAATCGCCATCTGCTTCCAGATAAATTCCGTTTGGCACAGAAAACTTTGCCATTACCCGATTCACCCGTTCCAATGGATAAAGGCTATAAATTGCCTTATTCAGCAGAAGAAGCATACTTCGTTCATAGGCTCTCATTCCTGACGGTTCTTTTAAAGTCAGAAAACGGATTTCCGCATCCTGAGTGATTGTCTTATGTAATTCCTGAAGCTTTCCATTTACCGACGCCAGAACAATGGCAGCATCTTTCATATTCTGATATTCCCAGGCTAACCGTTCCAGAACCGTACCGCAGGGAACCTTTCGTTTTGATCCTTCTACAATTATTCTCACCATTGCCATTTACTGATCCTCCCCAGCTATTTTTTCTTCCTGAGAACTTAACATCAATTCTCTTGCCTGAACAGCCATTTCCCGTTCCTTTCTAAGCTGACAGCTCCTCATTTCTGCCGAAACACTGTCCTGCTTTTTCAGTTCTTCCAGAATACTGTCCGCTGTTCGTATCTCCTTCTCCAGAATCCGAAAGAGCAGAGCATCCTTCACTTTCCATGGATATTTTCCATAACGAAACTCCAGATCCGTCCATTCTTCAGGTTCACCAGAAATGCATCTCATCACCACATATATCTTATTTTCATCTTCAATATAGACTTCATCCACCACTTTAAATCTGTTTTCATGCAAAAATCGGCGAAACCTCTCCACTTCCGACTGAGGTGAAAGAATCAGATTTTTAGCAGACCGGGCCGTCTGTTCTCCCTGGATAAGCAGTCTCTGCATGAGGGGTCCCCCCATTCCTGCCATAACAATGACATCTGCTTCTCCCGGCAAAAGTTTCTCCAAACCGTCACTGAGTCTGGTTTCAATCCGTTCCGACATTCCTGCCATCTGTATGTGTTCTCTGGCCCGTTCCAATGGTCCTTTTCTAACATCCATGGCATATGCCCTCTGAAAGGCTCCCCGACGCACCAATTCCAGCGGAACATAGCCATGATCCGTTCCAATATCTGCTACGGCATTTCCACTGCCGGCCATTTCCATGATTTTTTCCAATCTGGGTGATAATTGCATATTTTTCCTTTCCTACTCCATCTTTTCCAATTAATTCAATCCATAAATCAGAAAATACGTTCTTCTGTCTTTTTGTCTTTCTTTTGTCTCTCTGTCTTTCTTTTATCTCTCTGTTTTTCTTTGTCTCTCTGTCTTTTGATATCCCTTTATCTTTCTTGCCGCTCTCTGCAGCCTTCTAATTTTCAAGAAAATCCCGAAGTTTTTGACTGCGGCTGGGATGCCTTAACTTTCTCAGCGCCTTGTCTTCAATCTGGCGGATCCGTTCTCTCGTAACCTGAAATTCCTTTCCGATCTCTTCCAGAGTCGCAATTTTCCCATCATCCAAACCAAATCTCATCCGAATGACTCTCTGCTCCCTTGGCGTTAATGAATCCATGATTTCATCCAGCTGCTCTTTCAGCATCAATTCCACTGCTGCATCCGGCGGCACAGCAATCCGGTGGTCTTCTACAAAATCGGACAAATGGCTGTCCTCCTCATCTCCCACCGGAGAATTCAAGGAGATCGGTTCCTGAGTCATTCGCATAATCTCTTGAAGACGTTCACAGGATACATTCAGACGCTCTGCCATTTCTTCCAGAGTTGGTTCCCGTTCCAGCTCCTGAGTCAGCTCTCTGGCTGCCCGGGCCGTTCGATTCACAGTCTCCACCATATGAACCGGAAGACGAATCGTTCTTCCCTGGTCAGCAATAGCCCGGTGAATGGACTGACGAATCCACCAGGTTGCATAGGTACTGAACTTAAAGCCTTTGGAAGCATCAAATTTTTCCACAGCCCGAATCAATCCCAGATTTCCTTCCTGAATCAAATCCAACAGAGGCATTCCACGCCCCACATAACGTTTGGCAACACTGACCACCAGGCGAAGATTGGCCTCTGCCAATTCCTTTTTTGCCTCTTTATCTCCGCGGCTGCAGGCTTCTGCCAGATTTCTCTCTTCTTCCGGAGTCAGCAGTTTTTCTTTTCGAATTTCATGAAGATAGAGCCGCACGGCATCCAATTCCATTTCATCCTCTGTCAAAAGATCGGCAGATTCCCCATCCAGATTCGAAGACTCCTCCGGTCCTGCTGCATCGCCGGAAAAGAGTTCCTGATCCGTCTGTTCTCCGGAAATATCTTTCACTGCTTCCGAAATTGTATCTATCGTCCTGTCTGTTCCTTCTTCCGACAGAATTCTGCTGCCTGTCTCCATCCGCTGCCTCCTCTTTCTCCTTTCCGTCCGCTCGTCATTGATGCGGCAAGGCTCTTTTCCCTATTCTGGCCCAATTAAAGAGAAATATGCAGCGTCTCCCATTTTGCTTTTTCCAATATAATATCCTGAAGTTTTCTGGGATCTGTTTCCTTTCTGGCCGCCGCATCCAGAGATGCTTTTCGAAGTCTCCGGACGCTTTCTGTCAGAATTCTTTCCTCTTCCGCAGATGTCAGGCCTTCCGGCAATACCGTATTGAATACGGCGGCCGTTTCGCTTCGTTTTTCCTCATCCTCCATATATCGATTAATCACTGCGGCGGCTTCTGGCCTTTTTCCCTGCTTCCAGGCAGCCCAGGCAGTCTCTGCCAGATCATGGAACAGCTCATGGGAAAAATCCTCCGGATCCAGATATTTCATCAGAAAATCCGGATGATCATTGTCGGAAAACCCCCAGTTCAGCAAAAGACGCTGAGCCTCCAGAAGACCTTCCTCTTTATCCCGTTTTTTCTTCTGACGCATTTTAACAAAATTCCCGTTTTCACCGTAATCATCCTCCGAAGCCTCTGACGATACGGAGACCGGTCGTCGGGCCCCGATACGGCGAACCATATCCCTCAGTGAATCTGCCGGAATCTGATAACGGAAGCAAACAGCTTCCAGATAGTTATTTCTTTCCAGTTCATCAGGAAATTCTGTCAGCTTTCCTGCCACTTCCCGATGAAACTCTGTTTTCTTTTCCGGATTATCCCACTCATGCTCGTATTTCATCCTCAGGACATCGCATTCAAAAAGGAAGGAATTGATTGCCTCATCAATTCGTTTCTGGAAAGCTTCCGCCCCCTCATGTGAGATGAACTCATCCGGATCTTTATATGGTTTCATGTTCAATACACGGACAGAAATGCCAGCTGATTTCAGGATA